>NZ_JBFFKR010000313.1:0-3536 GCF_041555295.1 Ancylomarina sp.
GGGATGTATTGTGCACTTTAAATCACGAGATATAAAATAATGTAGTGCATATCCTAACAAGTTAGGCAAAATACCAAAACAATGAAATTTATTATTGTAAATATATTAGTTGTGCTATTTTTTTCATACTCAGGCTTTAGCCAAAGTAATGAGAAGACTCAAAAAGCAGCCTTGAAGACTTATAAAAAAGGTACAAGACAACTCAAAAAAGGAAATTACATACTTGCAGATTCTCTGTTTGACATAGCTTTGGAACTGAAGCAAGGAGCAAATATATATTTTAACAAAGCAATAGCTAGGTTAAGAATGAAAGATACTTGCACTTTTTGTAAATATATCGAATTGGTCAATGACCTTGAATCAAGAAAATTATATAACACCTATTGCTTTTCACACGATACAATTAAAGTAAATAATCAAGCTAAAACGTATGAGATTTTAAAAAGAGATAAGTGTTCTAGTTTAGTGATCGGTGAAATACACAAATTTGATAAAGATACATCTCTGCTAGTGTCTCTAAAACACGGTATTCATGACATTGAGAATTCTATTATAGCATCATACTTGTTAGATGATTCAGTTAAGTATTTCATACTGACACCTTATCCTGCGGCTCCTAAGCTTAGCGATATTGAGTATTACGAATTAACTTATCAGACACTATATGTTTCATCCCAAGATACATTAATCTATAAGGAGCAACCAGACAGAATTATTTTAGATTTTGAATTTATAGTAACATCAGAAGGCATTGTTAAAAATATTATTTACACGGGCAATTCCTTTAGGTATGATATTTCTCAAAAAGTTATTGACAAGAGTATTAAAAGCCTTGCACTTTTAAATAGTAACTTCAAACCAGCTAAGTTTAATAGTAAGCCTGTTAATTCATATCAAACAATAAAAATAACCTATTATCTTAAGTACAATAAATAACTTTGCCTAACAAAAGTAACCGTTGCACAACCCGACAAATTGAATCATTCACTACTTTTTTACAGCTTTTGAAAAAAGGTAGCCTTGTAAATCAGAAGTTTAGGTTTTGTGAAAATAGCGTAATGCATGATTTTCTAGATTTTGGAGTTGTGCAACAGACACAAAACCTAAATTTCATGGGTGCCGCTGCATAGCCGAGCCATCCCTTAATCCCCCATAGAGCCAAAGCCTCCCAGCTTTGGCTTTTTCAATATCTCTCATCAGTTTATTTAATAGCAGGAGGGAGCTTCATCCTCGATATTGGCCGTTCCAATTAATTAAAATGATACAATAATATGCCGTTTTCAGTTCCAAATAGCGGTCTGACGACCTACGAATTAGAGAAAAATATCCGAATTGTAGCTCTCCAAAAAATATTTTTCAAATTATTTTACAAAAAAATATGATGTCTTCATTTTGTTCTCTATGCCTTATAAAATATAGCCTTCTGTTCTGATGGGAATGCTATATTTATCCTGACAAAACATCATTTTATCAGGATGAATGTCTTTTATGTTTGGAAATTAGAGAAATAATTATTTAACTTTATAATGTAAAGCGATTCACGGTATAATTAGCATGACGGTAATTATACCCTTAGTTCTCTAAAAGTTTCTTCCGGAAGAACTTTTTATATGGCTTCTGCAGAAGCCATACTATCTATCCCACCAAAATTACAGAAATAAGACTCCCCTTATTTCTTTACTGAAGATTTTGATTCGAAATCGAGATCTGAAGTTTTTAAGCTATTTGTATAGACGGTCATTTTATGGGCAGTCGTTTAAAAAACAGATTAGAATGAGACAGGACTTGCATTTTTTGTTTTGCACTTTGAATAAGTGGTTCGCGACTTTGTGAGTTTTGTTCCTGTTTTTAAGGCTTTTGTTTTTGACCTAGAGCAAGATGTTTTCGACTTTGAAAGCCTTGTTTCTGTCTCCGAGGCTTTTGTTTTTGACTTAGAGCAAGATGTTTTTGACTTTGAAAGCTTTGTTTCAGTCTCTAAGGCTTTTGTTTTTGACTTAGAGCAAGACGTTTCCGACTTTGAAACTTTTGTTTCAGTCTTTAAGGCGGTTGTGTTTTTTAGTTGAAAATAGATGAATGTCCTGACGTTTAGAGCGTTCGCCTGTTTTTCTTAGTTCGCGAATGTGTTGAAAATTAGAAGTTTAAAATGATATACAAAGCTTAAGTTCTTCATTCTTATCAACTTGAAATGTTTTAAATCAGTAATAAATTTGATGTTATGGACAAAAGATATATACCTATTCAACATATGATGTATCAGTTTAACGATTACGTCAATGTATCTAAAACAAAGCTGGAAGCCATCCCTTTGGTTTGGACGGTTACAAGTAAGATCTTGCAATTGGGCAATGATTTTAACGAGGCTCTCAGAGTACAGGCTGCTGATATTCGCGGTTATACGCTCACAAAAGGTGAGGCTAAAGTAAATGTGTCAAACAGTTTGATAAAGGTGCTTAATCTGATTTATAATGACTTACTAGTCAAGAATCAATTGAATCATATCAATGATTATAAATCGACTTATAAAAAATTGATGCGTTTGTCCTGTTCAAATCTTCTGGACAAATCCATATCAACCATAAAATATTGCGAGGAGCATAGCGAACAGTTGGCCGATATGGGAATCTCTGCCGAAATGTTGCAGAGCCTAAAGGATGATTCGGCTGCTCTGGAAACCTATATTGCAATGCCTCAGGAAATGATTAAGAAGAGGGAAGAGGCCGGATTAAAAATTGAACGTCTGGCTCGCGAAATCGATAGCCTGCAAATCGATCGTTTGAATAAGTTAATGGAGAGTTTCTTCAAACTAACAGATAATGAAGAGTATTCAGCCTATCTGCAAGCCGTAAAACGTGAAAAATTAGCCAGTAAGAAGTTGGCTGTCATTGGTTCAGTAAAAAATAAGACAACTAATCAGCCAATTAAACAGGCTCATATTCTGATTTCAAAGGTCGATATCGACCATATTGTGAAAGGCGAGAAGGGTGGTTTTCGTATTCCCCAATTGGCTGCAGATACCTATCCGGTTGAAGTCTCTGCCACCAATTTTATCACCCAAAAACTCACCCTGGTACATAATTTTGGTGAAACAGATCGTTTGGATATACTTCTGGAACCAGAACCCTTAGTAAGAACGTCATTATAAATTTTATTAAGATACTCTTGTGTAGCTGTTTCATTCTGGGTGGGATAAACAGCAACACATCAGTTTTAAAGTGTGATCGGTAGTGATCGCACTTTTTTTATGCGCCTTTATCAGCCGGAACACTAAGTAAATCTGTTCTATTTTATGTTTTGCAAGTATATTGTAAACCTTTCATAATATGTTTATTATCAATCCCGTCCTAAACGTTTTTGTTTGTGCCTTGTATTTCATTACTAATCTCACAATTAAACTCAATATTAGGAACAAGAGGTTCATTTTTTGAGCTCAAGGAAATAGGGCCTCTCTTTTAAATATTTTTCGTTTAACGAAAGCTTTAGTAAGACCGGGAAGTTGAGAACTTGTTCGAAAATCACCCGGCCACACTTAAGCATGA
>NZ_JBFFKR010000314.1:0-3528 GCF_041555295.1 Ancylomarina sp.
GCTCGTACAGGTAAGTTATTAGCTGTCGATCACGAAGGTGTTCGTCCGGACGTACTGATTCTTGGAAAAGCAATTTCAGGTGGTGTTGTACCCGTATCTGCAGTATTAGCTGATGACGATATCATGCTTGTTATTAAGCCAGGTGAGCACGGTTCTACTTTTGGTGGTAACCCAGTTGCTTGTGAGGTTGCAATGGCAGCTCTCCAAGTTGTGAAAGATGAAAATTTAGCTGAGAATGCAGAAGCTATGGGGCAAATTTTCCGCAAAGAATTATCAGCTGTAAAATCTGATATGATTGAGCTTGTACGTGGAAAAGGCTTGCTTAATGCGATTGTAATTAAGCCTAAGGGTGGTAAAACTGCTTGGGATGTATGTATGCGTCTTCGCGACAACGGTATGTTAGCGAAGCCAACTCACGGACATATCATTCGTTTTGCGCCTCCATTGACTATTAACGAGACTCAACTTCGCGAAGCGATTGAGATTATCAAGAAAACAATGGCTGAATTCGAATAGACAACGAATTTAAAATCATATGTAAAGGGACAGTTCGAAAGAGCTGTCCCTTTGTATATGTCTGGCTTTCTCTTTTTTTCAAGGAGAGGTCGCAAGTTCTACTTGGTGGAGTCGTTATCAGTCTTTCACATTTATAGTTTCTTAATCTATTCCTTGTTGGTACAGAATTGTTCTACTTATAAGCTACATAGAATATTAAGGCTAAAAATTCAAATCATTACTTCAGACTATGAATCATAAACTGAAGAAATAGATAATAACAAATTTAAAATATTAGATTATGAAAAAACTTAGACTGTTTGAACTGAATAAAGGAGAAAAAGAATTGATTGAAGAAGTAGAAATGAAATCTGATTCTAAAGAATTAGACCATTACCTTGAAAACTATATCACAAAGAAATATCCAGTAACAAGTTATACTTCATTTGGAATTGTTAAGGTTAAACACGATGACCACCTTGTTATATTCGAAGTGAATTATTCATTTAAGAACTCTTCTTACTTCAGTAGAAAACTACTATGCGAAACCCATACCATCCTTTTAAAAGAAATTTAAAATATCGCGATTGTAATTGAATGTTCTAAAGACTTAGAAGATCGTGTAGCTATTGGGGACAGTTCTAAAGAGCTGTCCCTTATTTTTTTATAGGTTTTCAAGTGGAAGTTTTTTAAGCTTTCTTGAATTTAGGTTTTTATAAAACAGACGCTGATTGAATGGGGTAGTTTTCAACTCTAAAACAGAAAGCTTCTGTTTCATTTTATCTCATTTTTTTTCTTTTGATACTTGATATTATTGATCAACTTATTTTATAGATTTGCGGACTTCTAATGGTCCGTTGATCAGTATCAGAAAGCGATTGTGAGAACTTTCGATATGCGTTTGATTTTTTGTGAATAAGAAGAACTTTAAATAGATAAAATACAATGATCGGTACAAAAATAAAAGGCACACTAATGATTTTGCTTTCGGCAATATTTTTTGGACTTATGCCTTTTTTCGCTCTGAAAATATATGCAGAGGGATTCGATGTCAATAATTTACTCTTGTATCGATTTGGTTTTGCTTTTATATGGATAGTCTTATTTTGTTTGTATAAAAGGATTGATATTAGAATTAACAAAAAACAGTTTTTTCTAATTTTATTTGTCACTACTATAGGAACCATGCTGACAACATACACCCTTTTTTTATCCTATCAATATATCTCATCTGGACTTGCGAGTACCCTTCATTTTGTATACCCCATACTAACTATTGCCCTTGCAAGTCTGATTTACAAAGAGAGGTTTACTGTTCGAAAAATGATGGCCTTATTTTTATCGATTATAGGTATTGGTCTTTTATCCATAGGGCGTGATAGCGACTTGAATATGATTGGCATTATTTGGGCTTTAGTGTCGGGACTACTATATGCCATTTATATAATCGGAATGGCTCATAAGGATCTTAAAAAAATATCCCCTTACAGTGTTGCGTTTTGGATCTTTGGGATAACCACTCTATTGTTTCTCTGCAAATGTATTTTCACCGATCAGATCAATACTAACTTTACACCAAAATCTTTATTTTATATCTTGAACTTAAGCGTCTGGTCGACCTTCCTTGCAGTTGTTTTGTTTTACAAGGGGATGAAACTTATTGGACCCGGTAAGGCTTCTCTTTTATCAACCTTAGAACCCCTTACAGGTGTTATTGTAGGAATATTGGTTTTCAATGAAAAAATGGACATGAAAAGTTCTCTAGCAATTGTATTGATCTTAACATCTGTGCTTATTGTTGTGCAAACAAAAGAAAATAGATTTCGCCTCTTGTTTCACAAAATAAGACAGAATAGATTAAAGAAAGCTTAATTCCACCGATTATGGATAAGTGATTTTTAAAACATCATCGAAATAGTCTGCAAAATGAACTTTTACTTCATCCTTTAAATATTGAGGCAAATCATCAAAATCCTTTTTGTTTTCTTTTGGAAAAATAAGCTCACGAATGCCCACACGTATTGCTGCGATTGTTTTTTCACGAACACCTCCAATTGGGAGAATTTTTCCTGTTAAGCTTAATTCTCCTGTCATTGCGATTCCTTTTTTAATAGGCTTACTGTTCGCAAGGGAATGTAAAGCCAAAGCCATGGTAATACCTGCCGATGGTCCATCCTTGGGTGTTGCGCCTGCAGGCACATGCAGATGAATCAGGTTCGTGTCAAAAAAGGTTTTAATGCTTTCATTCTTTTCTTTACTCAACAACGAACGAATATACGAATAGGCTATTTCGGCAGATTCCTGCATCACATTACCCAGTTGCCCCGTTTGCTTAAAACCTCCCGCCTCATGACTAATTGCTGAGGCTTCTATATAAAGTGTCGCACCGCCATATGCTGTCCATGCCAATCCAAGTGTCACACCAGGGATCGATTTATTATATAATTCTTCGGTTACAAATACGGGTTGCCCCAGGAAATCGATGATGTTTTTATTACTGATTGTGAGTTTTGTTATTTGTTCTTCGGCAAGCATGAGTGTCGCTTTTCTCATTATCTTCTTGATTTGATTTTCAAGATCTCTGACGCCTGCTTCTCTGGCATAACCTTCAATAATTTTGGATAAGGCTCTATTGGTGATTGAAATTTCTTTTGAAGTTAAGCCATGTTCTTTTTGTTGTTTTGGAATTAAATACCGTTTAGCAATTTCAACTTTCTCTTCCAGGATGTACCCGGAAAGCTTAATGATTTCCATTCTATCCAATAAAGGTCTTGGAATAGTATCCAACTGATTGGCTGTTGTAACAAATAAAATATTAGATAAATCGAAGTGAACATCAAGATAATGATCCAGGAAATTAGTGTTTTGTTCAGGATCCAATACCTCGAGTAAAGCTGATGCCGGATCGCCTTGATAACTGATGCCGATTTTATCAATTTCATCGAGCATGATTACAGGATTGGATGTTTTTGTTCTTTTTAAGCTTTGTGTAATTTTGCCGGGCATGGCTCCTATATAGGTTCTTCTATGCCC
>NZ_JBFFKR010000315.1:0-3522 GCF_041555295.1 Ancylomarina sp.
AAGTTCCCAAAGTAATCACGTGATTGTCATTGTCCAAATCGTACATCATACGTTGAGGTTTACCTTCGAAACGTACTTCGCGGTAAGGGCAATCTTCAACAATAAGAACATCGTATTTGTGAGCCAATGCGATAATTTCCAAACGACGCGATTCAGGCATAGTAATACCTGTTGGGTTTTGGAAATCAGGAATCACATAAATGAATTTTGGCTTAATGCCTTGCTGCTTTAATCCTTCAAGTTTGGCTTCCAATAGCTCAGCACTCATGCCTTGCTCATCCATTGGTACACCTTCCATTTTTGCACCATAGCCTTGGAAAGCTCCAATACCGCCTAGGTAAGATGGAAGACCACAAATAACCACATCACCTTGGTTCACAAAAACTTTACCAACCAGGTCTAAGCCTTGTTGCGATCCAGTTGTAATGATTAGGTTATCTAAATCTGCTTTTGTGCCTTCTGCCTCATATTTCTTTAATAGAACTTCTCTTAGTTCTTTCACGCCTTCGGTTGCATCGTATTGCAATACGGCTGCACCTTCTTCGCGTAGCATATCCGAAACAATAGTATCTAAAGCATCTACTGGGAATGATTCTGGAGCTGGTAATCCGCCTGCAAATGAAATAATCTCAGGGTTTTGAGTCAATTTCAAAATTTCACGGATAGCTGATCGTTTGTTGTTATTGCTGATTTGGGAAAAAGTTCCTTTTAAATCGCTGATCATATTTTTGTAATTATGAATTATCAATGATGAATGATGAATTCCCATTTCTGAGAATCCATTGTCATATCAATCATTTATAATTCTGAATTTATAATTCCTAATTGTTTATAACCAATGCTTGCGCATGCGAGACCATTTTTTGTCGCGATTTGCGATCACAACTTCCATATCTGCATCTTGCATATGCTTGAATCGACCTTGCTTCTTTAAATAATCTTTTACCGGAGCAAATTGCTTTGGATTACGGTTCAATTTGTATTCGCCATCCTCGAATTCCGCAAGGAAAATCAAACCACAGTCAACTGCATCTTTTGCAATCTCTACCGATGTTTCGGTTGGTGTTCCCCATCCTGTTGGACAAGATGCGTACACGTGAATGAAAGTTGCACCTTTAATATGCTTCGCTTTGTTTACCTTATTCAAGAAATCTTGAGGGTAACCAATACTTGCAGTTGCTGCATAAGCAATATCGTGAGCGGCAATAATCTCGAACAAGTTCTTTTTGTGAGTGATTGTTCCTGGAAGATTCTCGCCCGCAGGTGTCGTTGTTGTCTTCGTTCCGTAAGGCGTCAATCCACTCTTCTGAATACCTGTATTCATATAAGCTTCATTGTCGTAGCAGATGTAAAGAACATCATCGTTACGGTCAATCATTCCTGATAGCGCTTGGAATCCGATATCAGCAGTTCCACCGTCACCAGCAAACACAACTGTTTTCACATCTTTTTGCCCTAGAGCTTTTGCTCCAACTGCAATTCCTGAAGCCATACTTGCTGAGCCAGGGAAAGTTGTGATAATCGCATTGGTATTGAAGGCCATTTGTGGAAAAATAAATCCTACTGCCGACATACATCCGGCTGGTAGAGCAGTATAGGTGCGTTCACCCAATACTTTAAGTGCCAATCGTACTGCAATACTTCCACCACATCCGGCGCAAGCTTTATGACCATAGAAAAATTCCTTTTCGGTCATGTTTTTTGCATTCACTTTTGGGATATCTATTAGATTAGTCATTGGTTTCTACGTTAAGGCTAAAAAATTCTACTTTTTCTTCACTCTTATTCTCAACACCGCTGAATAGCTTGTTGAACATCTCTTCGATTTCATCTTTAGTGATATCGCGTCCGCCTAGTCCGCCAACAAAATTGCTCTTGTAAACGTACTTGTCGATTTTAGAGATGGCGGAGTTCACATTGGTGTAAACAGTTCCTTCATATCCGAAAGAAATATCCTTATCAATCACTCCGATTGCATTCACACGTCTAGCCAAATCTTTAATTTCAGTCTCAGGGAAAGGGCGCATATAACGAATCTTCAATAGACCTACTTTCTTACCTTCAGCGCGCATTTTGTCAACCACTACACGAATGGTTCCACAAACACTACCTAAGGCTACAAGAACAACCTCTGCATCTTCGCAACGGTATTCTTCAACCATATCGTAGTACTTACGACCAAACTTCTCAGCAAATTCCTGATCTACATCACGAATCACATCGATAGCGTTAAACATCGCTTCGTTCTGCTGATACTTAAATTCAGTATTGTCATCTGGCTTAGAGCTAAAACCTAAGTTTTTAGGCTCTTCGAAAGACATTTTGTTTGGTGTTTGGAATGGAGGTAAGAATTCATCCACCATTTTTTGCTCAGGGATATCAACCAACTCGTAAGTGTGAGTTAGGATAAAACCATCCAAGTTCACCATCATTGGGGTTAAGACATCTTTGTGCTCAGCAATTTTGTAGGCTTGGATAATCATATCCAAAGCTTCCTGTGCATCTTCCACATAAACCTGAATCCATCCACAATCTAATAGTGATAAAGAATCACGCTGATCACCGTAGATACTCCATGGCAAAGCCACCGAACGGTTAGCGTTCATCATCACAACTGGCCAACGACCACCACTACAGTAATGCAGACCTTCTGCCATATACAAGAGTCCTTGCGAAGAAGAAGCTGTAAATGTTCTAGCACCAACTGAACTGGCACCCATAGTTGCTGAAATTGCAGAGTGCTCAGACTCTACGTGCATGTATTCGCCATCCATTTCACCTGCTTCGCACATTTCTGATAAACGCTCAACGGTGATGGTTTGCGGGGTGATTGGGTAAGCAGCTACGACATGTGGACGAGATAATCTCACGCCCTGTGCAACGGCTTCATCACCTGATATGAATATTTTATTTGATTTCATTGTTTTGGTATTTAGTCATTAGTTGACTTGTCACTGGTAGATTGGTTCAAATCCGACATCTCCCTTCAAGAAGGGAGAAAATTTCACTTGAAATTTGGGATTTTATACTTTAACCTTTCTCCTTTAATCTTTAGTTATTCCTTTAACCTTCAACTTAAAGTTGTTCTTTTACCATTTTAATTGCATCCTTTGGGCATTCGTGTGCACATACACCACAGCCTTTGCAATAATCCATGTCGAATGTGATTTTACCATTGTCTCTAACAACTGTGCCATCTGGACAAAGTAGGTAGCAACGAAGACAATAAACACAAGCATCGTGATCAACAACCGGGCGGACTGATCTCCATCCTGCATTGGTCTCTGGAAGGTAACCAGCCGCGTATTGTGGGCCAGTTGGGTAATCATTTATATGAGTTGGGAATTTAAATTCCGTTTTTTTAGGTCTATCCATGATATTTCAATTAGTAATGAATGATTAGTAATTAATAATTACCAATTGTTAATTATTAATTAGTTGGAAGGCACGTTCCACAATCTTAACATTTAATTCAGCCAACTTAGGCTTCATCTCAGTTCTGATACTAGCAAGAGCAGCTTC
>NZ_JBFFKR010000316.1:0-3467 GCF_041555295.1 Ancylomarina sp.
GGATTTATTCACTATGAAATTTTAATCATCAGTGTTCATGATCCTTCAGATTCCCCTAAAAAGGGAGAGTTACTTGAGGTAGACTTTAATGTTTGTAAGGTTTTTATCTCCACATCATCTAATCATCACTTTAACCTTTATCCTTGAATACTTTAACCTTAATTTATAATTGTCTAACGGCTCCTTTATCTGCAGAGCTAACCAATTTCGAATAGGCTTGTAAGGCTTTTGAAACGACTCGACCTCGTCCTCTTGGAGTAAAAGCACTATCACCAAAGGCTTCCTCTTCTTTTCTTCTAACCTCCAATTCCTCATCCGTTATGCAAATGTTCAGACTTCGGTTTGGGATGCTGATTTCTATTTCATCACCTTCTTTTATCAGGGCAATCGCACCTCCTGCTGAAGCTTCTGGGGAAACATGACCGATTGATAAACCCGATGTTCCTCCCGAGAATCGACCATCGGTAATCAGTGCACACTTGGCTCCTAATCCCATGGCTTTCAGATAAGAGGTTGGATACAACATCTCTTGCATACCTGGTCCGCCAGATGGGCCTTCGAACTTGATAACCACCACATCGCCTGCATTTACTTGCTTGGTGAGAATGGCTTCGCAAGCATCTCGTTGTGAATGATAAACCTTGGCTGTTCCCTTAAAGTTGAACACCTCTTCGGCTACACCGGCTGTTTTTACAACACAACCATCAGGTGCTATATTTCCAAAGAGAACTGCCAGACCACCATCTTGTGTGTAGGCATTTGCCATACTTCGAATACAACCTTTTTCTCTATCAGCATCCACCTGCTTGTACTGTGAATTTTGTGAAGCAAAAGTCAGATTACGACCGCTTCGCCCTGGTGCCGAGAGATAAAGTGCTTTCGCTTTTTCCGTAAGCTTATCCGAAGTCAAATCGAATTCTGCTAGTACTTCTTTCAAACTTTTCTGATCTACCCGACCCACTTCAGTATTCAAAAGTCCACCCTTGGCGAGCTCGGCCAGAATGCTCATGATTCCCCCTGCACGGTTCACATCTTCGATATAATATTTGTCCGAATTGGGCGCTACCTTACACAGGTTTGGGGTTTTGCGCGACAATTCGTCCATATCTTTCATGGTAAAATCAACTCCAGCCTCATCGGCTATTGCCAAGAGATGAAGTACTGTATTGGTTGAACCTCCCATTGCGATATCCAATGTCATGGCGTTCTTGAAAGACTCACGTGTTGCAACCGATCTTGGTAAAACCGAAGCGTCGCCCTGCTTATAGTAGGCATCGCATATATTCACAATACAGTCTGCAGCTTCCAAAAATAAATCCTTGCGTAGCTTGTGTGTTGCCAGCAATGTTCCGTTTCCTGGTAAGGCCAACCCCAGCGCTTCGTTCAAGCAGTTCATCGAGTTCGCGGTAAACATGCCTGAGCATGATCCGCAAGTTGGACAAGCCGATTCTTCAATCTCCTTAAGACGTTCATCGCTTATGCTATCATCACCAGCCTTTACCATGGCATCAACCAAATCGAGCTTTTCGCCCTTCGATTCGCCTGCCTCCATTGGGCCTCCCGATACAAAAACAGTAGGAATATTCAATCGCATAGCAGCCATCATCATACCCGGCGTAATCTTGTCGCAGTTCGATATGCAAATCATCGCATCCACCTTGTGTGCGTTACACACATACTCCACGCTATCAGCAATAACTTCTCTAGATGGCAGTGAATAAAGCATTCCATCGTGCCCCATGGCTATTCCATCGTCAATGGCAATGGTATTGAACTCTGCAGCAAAATAGCCCGACTTCTCAATCTGCTTTTTCACCATTTGCCCAACATTTTGCAGGTGTGCATGACCGGGTACAAACTGGGAGAATGAATTCACAACGGCAATCACTGGCTTTCCAAACATCTCTTCTTTCATGCCATTGGCCCGCCATAGGCTTCTGGCTCCTGCCATACGTCTGCCCTGTGTGGTTTGATTGCTGCGTAGTTGGTTTTTATACATCTTGGTTAATCGTTAAGTTGTTTGTCCTAATCTCGGTTATCAGTTGTCTGTTATCGCTTATTAAACGGAGCCGAAGCACAAAAAAAACGCTCTTCCGTTTCGGGAAGAGCGCTCATAATTTCGTTAGTTCGAATTATTGTGTGTGCACGCTTTCCCTCATCCTCATTCTAATAATGACGATGACCATAATAATGATAATAATGACTAGCTTACTTGATAACATATAATAATCTGATCTAAAAAAAAAGCCCCTTCGTTTCGGAAGAGGCTTTGAATATTTTGTAAAACTTGTTTCGTTTAGTTAAATATGCACAACCTCGTATCGTGTCCAATTAGGACGCGAATAATGACGTTGATAATAATGATAGTATTAAATTGCATATTGCTTTTTCTATTTAGGATCCCTGATTAATTCATTGAAATCCATTTTGTTTTAATCTTGTCAACGAACCTTTACAATCATTCTCTCGATCTGATTACGTTGACAAATCTATGCGACAAATATAGCTTATAAAATCTTTTATTTCCTAATCCTACGATTCCCAAACCTGATTTCATCCTCGTATTGCATTCTAAATAAGAATAGACAACACCAGTATATATGGGCTTTCTTATTTTTAAAAGATTTTATGATTCATATTACTTTCACAGCTTTTTTTACTGATGAAATTAATAGAGATTAGCTATTTTTCAATCTCTTCTTAGAATGAAAAATTCGTTTTCAACTCCTAGATCATGTAAGCATAGACAATAAATATAACAAGCACAAGAAAAATAGAAATCACGATTATTTCCTTTCTTCGTTCGAAGCGAGCTTTCAATCGAATCTTAGCTTTAATGTTCTTAAGCTTCTCTTTGGACACTTCTTTGTAATGCAAAGCTTCAACACCATTATCTCTATGTGCTGCCTCTCGATTATTTGATCTGAACTTTTGCTTATTGGATGTTCTAATAGCACGATTCTGCCTCATCCTAATAATCATATCTAAAACATGGCCTGCACTACTCATAATATTTGTAATCTTTAAGGCTTAAATTAAGCTTTTTTGTCTGTTCGAAGACAAGTGCTTTACTGCTAGAAGGAATTTATTATTCAGATTTATACGTTTTAAGGGCAGTTAGTGCTTTTTCAACTTGAGATTCATCCACATAGATCTCTATTTCTCCCAAAAGCCCAACATATGAAGAATCTGATTTATTTATTTCGAAGCACTCGATCCCTTCAGATTCTAATAAATTCTTAATTCCCATGATTTCAACTGGAGATGTGCCAGAAAAGATTCTTTTTGTACTCATAAACTTCTTTTTATAATTAATGTTTTATCTCGTATTTCATTTTGCCTAGAATTACTCAGCTCGTAGTTTTTTCCTTAGCAGCTACGGGCTTGCTATGTGTTTTGCGGGTCATAGTAGCATTTCACTTTCCAAACCGCACTTAGCCAAATCTTTTATTTCCCTTAAATTCAAA
>NZ_JBFFKR010000317.1:0-3464 GCF_041555295.1 Ancylomarina sp.
GAATATGAGGAAGATGTCACCCTCGTCAATCTGGATGAACTGAATGAGCAGGATGAAATTAAAAACCTGAAAGTTGAAGAGAAAGAGGTCGAATGTATTTTAGAATAAATGGGAAGAGACGTAGCAGGGTGCTGCGTCTCTTTTTTTCGTCGGATGTCTTGTCCTGACTGCATTGTCCTCCAATTGCATTAACTACACTCATCCTTATCCTCTTCTTTCAATCGTTCCAGTTTATAAATCACTCTGTTGATATGAGCCGGACAGTTGATGTAGGCAATATCAGGATCATCTTCCCATGGGAAACTGCCTCCAAATTTTAAGACCTGTACTGCTGAATAAATTGATCCAAATGCACCCATGCACATGCCGGCAGGTGTGGTGCCCTTAATGATAAATTCCTTGCCTTTTTTATTTCCTAAGGGACAGGTTCCAACAATAGAAGCAACGGTCACTTTAATCGTGTGATATCTTATTTTTGTCATCTTTAGTTCCTCCCTATTTTTAAATAACAAAACTTCCTCCATTAACGGGTAAATACTCTCCATTCATATAATCAGATAAGGAAGATGCTAGAAACACAACAACTCCGGCAATGTCATCCGGCTGTCCCAAACGTTTTAATGGATTCATTACTGCTATCTTATCGTGCATCTCCTTGGATTGATTGGCTGTGGCATCAGTTAAAACAAGCCCCGGTCCAACGACATTTACAGTAATTCCAAGAGGACCCAATTCCATTGCCATGACTTTGGCAATACTGTCTACTGCCGATTTTGCGGCAGCATGTGCTGAGAAACCATAACCCGGATTTCGAGAAAGACCACTGCTTATAAAGATCAGTTTTCCGGACTTTTGTTCGATCATATTCTTCAAAACAGCTTGCGAACAATTGTATAAAGCCTTCATTTCGCCTGCAATCTTGGTGTTGATATCATCCCACGAGAGCTCGGTAAATGGTTTTATGGGAAAGTTAATGTTTGCATTATTAACCAAGATATCAACGATCCCAAATTCTTTTATAGTCGCCTCAACCATTTTATTTACAGACTCTGCATCTCTTACGTCAGCCTGAAAAATCATTCCAGATCCTTTAGTGTTTTTGATATAGCTTAGAACCTCTTCTGCCTTGGCTTTGCTGTTTAGATAGTTGATAACAACTGTTGCACCGTGGTAGGCAAGGGCTTTTGCTGTTGCTGCGCCTATTCCTCTACTGGCTCCTGTTACAATAACAACTTTACCTTCAATTTTAAGTTTCATATCGACCCTCCTTTTTTATCATTGATATAGGACTTTATTTTAATGAGCATTTTCTGCTGTGTGTAAGATCTTGCGTATTCAGTAGGGTGGAGTAGTATTCTGTTCTTACTTAAATATGGCAACTCATGATGATGTTTTTATGTATGTTTTCGGAAGCTGTTCAGAAGATGCATGACCTCTTTTGTAATCCCCTTCATGCTTACTGTTGATTTATCAGTATGCATGAAATCAGAGAAGCCAGGTAATTGCAAGTTCTGCTCCTTATCAATTTTACGAAACCCCATCGACCAGTCGGGAAAAGCTCGTTTGGTAATTGGTTCTTCCAAAAGTTTAACAATGTTGGAATGACGTGAATCTTTAGAAATGAGGTCGAAAATCTGGTGTATCGTTTCTCTATTTCCTTCAATAACCTGAATGAAGGCTTCATCGTTATAGAGAAGTAAGCCTGTGATGTTTTGAACCTCATTTTTTCTACGGATTGTTGCCAAGAGGCTATTCAATTCACTTTCTGATAATTCTTTTACTGAATAACTCAAATAGACAATATGGATTAAATCTGCCATAGTTGGGGGATTTTGATTCATGTCTACTAAATATACCAATACTTCTCCAAGAGGAAAAATAAAGCCAATTAAAAAGCCCTCACCAAATAAATGATGAGGGCTTAACTGATTCACACAGGTGGAAGCCAAGTGTGAAAAAGATCTTTATATATTACTTCAAAGGAAGTATTTGTCGGCCATATACAGCTTCGAAAAGTTGTGCCATTGCGATATAAATAGCTATAGAACCACAAATAACACCTTCGATACCAGCAATTGTATGAATTGTGTGGTTACCTGTAAAGCTTGCAGCTGCTAATAAAGCAAATAAGATAACAACCGAAGCAAATAGAATCGCCATAGCCTTACCTAATTTTAAAGTTACTACGAAGAATCCAAGAGAAAGAATACCCCAAACTGTTAGGAAGTATCCCATTGCTATAGGTGTAGGTGCTTCTCCCAAGCCCATTTTAGGCATTACTAATAGGGCTACCAATATCAGCCAAAAACTACCATAAGATGTAAAAGCCATGGTTCCGAAGATGTTGTTCTTCTTCCATTCCATAGATCCCACAATTATTTGTGTGATTCCTCCAAAAAAGATTCCCATTGCAAGAATCATAGTATCCATGCCAAATAAACCTGCATTATGAAGATTTAATAGGATAGTTGATAATCCAAATCCGCAAAGTCCTAATGGTCCAGGATTCGCTGTGTTGTCCTTTTGAATAATGAATTGTGTGTTTTCCATGTTAAATTTTTGTTGTAAAAGCAGCCGCAAAAGTATTCTTTTTATTAGATATAGCAACGCCAAAATTCAAATAATACCAGGAACTCTATTAAACTTAGTATTGACGTAACATAAGACTTCTGTTTGAGTGTTGTTGGTGTATTGAAAGCGAGCTTATTTAGAGAGTTTTGTAGCTTGGTGAAATGTGTGATTGCGTTTGTGATTAGAGTCATTTTAAATAAGGAAGTCCATTTTAAAAATAGACTAATTATGATTTTTCAGCGAGGGAAGAACTTGATGATTTAGTAGCAAAAAACCCTTACCAAATAAATGATAAGGGTTTAGCTTAGCTCACACAGGTGGAAGCCAGGTGTGAGAAAGATCTTTATATCTGATCCTTTAATAAAGGAAGATTGATCGATTAAATTCCTTGCAAAATTGGAGTTTGAAGTGTCAAACCAGAAACCCTTATTTTGTTCAGAAGCGCTGCAAAAGTAGACCTTTTATTTAATAAAACAATAGTAAAATTAAATTCTGTTGAATTTAATTCTCATTAGGAGATGTTAATGTAAAATAGTAATGTTTGTTAGTATTTGTGACATTGGAGAGAAGATTCTCTTAGTCAGTGTTATGCTGTTTTTTTTGTTGTGTTATTATCAGTAAGACATGGTATAGTAAATAAAAATATTTTTTTTGTTTTTGATGTCAGTAAGCTGTTGGGCATGTGAATTACCCTCGGAAAATACAAAAAGCAAAAAAACCGTCACCAAATAAATGATGACAGTTTAGCTTAGCTCACACAGGTGGAAGCCAGGTATGAGAAAGATCTTTATATCGAATTCTTATTAAAAGAATGATTGATCAGTTTAAACTTTTCAACTTACAGAGTCTGTATTGTTTCAAAGCGTTGGCAAAAGTATTGCTTTTATTAGATA
>NZ_JBFFKR010000318.1:0-3429 GCF_041555295.1 Ancylomarina sp.
CAATACGTTTGGTTTTGGTGGACACAATGCTTCAGTAATTTTCAAATCTTTTACTGAATAATTTGTGATTAAATCTATTATTCAATCCATAAAACTTCGATTCTTACCTAAGAGGGAGTTTTATGGATTGACTTTTGATCTTTTAGGCTTTACGCCTAATAAAATTGATTTGTATGAGCTTGCGCTTGTGCATAAATCAGCGTCTATCCCTTGTAAGGATGGGGCTCCTATGAATAATGAGCGTCTTGAATATTTAGGCGATGCCATATTAGGATCTATAACGGCTGATATTCTTTACAAATACTTTCCCAATAAGAGTGAGGGTTTTCTTACTCAAATCCGTTCTAAAATAGTTAGTCGTGAATCTTTAAATAGGTTGGCTCTCGCAATTGGATTGGATAAACAGGTCATGTCGAATGTTAACCTGAATAATAACAAACATATTTATGGTGATGCATTCGAAGCTCTGATTGGAGCTATTTATCTTGATCAGGGATATTCTGTAACTAAAACTTTTATCGAAGACAAAATCATCCGTAACTATATTGATATTGAAGAAGTGGTTAATGTGGAAACAAATTTTAAGAGCAAACTTATTGAGTGGGCTCAGAAAAATAAGAAGGATGTCGTTTTTGATACTCGTGAAGATGGACTAGATAAGGTGATGAAATTGCCTGTTTTCGTTTCAGAAGTTGAAGTTGAGAAAAGCATGCTGGGGAAAGGTATTGGTGCATCTAAGAAGGAGGCTCAACAAATGGCTGCA
Source organism: Ancylomarina sp. (assembly GCF_041555295.1). NCBI lineage: Bacteria > Pseudomonadati > Bacteroidota > Bacteroidia > Marinilabiliales > Marinifilaceae > Ancylomarina > Ancylomarina sp. The sequence continues at coordinate 764 of NZ_JBFFKR010000318.1, forward strand.
AAAGAAGCTTTAATGCAGCTTGAGGAACCTTTGGTAGCTACAGCATAGTTGTAGTTAATAATTTATTCTGCTCGCAGAGCAAAAGAGGATGATAGTCAGCTATCATCCTCTTTTGATTTAGTAGTATCACACAAAGTGTGTAAGTCTATTTTCCCTTTTCCTCAGTCTTCTTAGATTTCCTTTTTTTCTTAAATTTTTTTGTCGTTTTACCATCTTCGGATATTTCGACTTCTATATCAATATCTTCATCATGATCTGATGTCCATTCTATCTTGATAATTTTCACATTGCCATCTTTGGAGATATCTAAATCGATATCTTCGTTAATGATGTAAACTTTCTTGCCCTTTGAATGTTTCTTATGATATTTCCATCTTCGTCTATAATTTCAATTTTGATGGTTTTGTGTTCCCATCTCCCTCAGTGACGATGATGTTTTCATCATCGTCAGAAATGACTCTAATGTGTTTACTCATTTTAGAATGAAGAGAAGAATCTGAATCATGAAATTTTTTAACGATAAATTTGTGTTTCCCATGTGAGTCTTTATCATCAGAAGTCCACATAAAGTCCTCACCTTCTACCATCTCGAATAGAGAGTCGGATAGATGCTTTGAATTGATGTTTTTCATGATTTCTTTGTGATCTTTAAACTCATGAACGATGGTGTCAAATTTTATTGTTTTACCATCTTTATTAATTAGAATTTTAACTTTGGCTTCTTTCTTCTTTTTGGTTTCTTGAGCTGTTGTACTTTGTGAGTACAAGAAGATGAGCCCAATTATTAAAAGCAAGAGTGATAGTCGTTTCATAATTCCTGAAATTTAGTTTTGATTAAATAACTACTTCCAAGATTAGAAATTGTCTTATCTAAAAGGTGTTAAGCTTTGACTAAAAAGAGTTAAGAAAACCTTAATGTTTTGAGGTTAATTCGCTGGAACGAAATCAATTTAAGTGCTGATTGTTTGTTTTGGTATTGAAAATGAAAAACAGGAACCTTTACCAATTTCACTCTCAACCCATATATTTCCATTATGTTTTTTTACGAATTCAAAACATAATATTAAGCCTAAGCCTGTTCCCATTTCGCCGTCTGTACCTGTAGAACTTGTGTTAAATTCTATTGAAAACAGTTTATCGATTATATCTTGTGACATACCAACACCATTATCACATATTCTAATCAGTAATTCATCGTCTTTATCAAAAGCTTCAATAGATATTTGCCCCTCTTTAGGGGTGAATTTCACAGCATTTGAAAGTAAATTGCGGACAATGGTTCTTATCATGTTTGGGTCTGCCAATACTGTGATATGTTCGTTAATATTATGAGTTAACCTTATATTCTTGGATTCGGCTATACCTTCTATGATCTGAATAGGATTTTTTAGTTCCTTCTGCAAGTTGATTAGTTCAGGATTATATTGGATTGACCCAGTTTGTGTTCGTGACCACTCGAGCAGATTTACTAATAATTCAAATCCTTGTTCTGAAGAAGTTTCGATAACTTTGGCAAGTTCTATAGCTTCGGTTTTATTACTTGATTCAATTGCTTCGATAAGATAAGAACTTAGAGTGATTAGTGCATTAAATGGGTTTCGTAAGTCATGAGCAATAATTGAGAAAAATTTGTCTTTTGTTGCATTTAGAGCTCGCATTTTTTGTTCTGTTAGCTTGAGAGCTGTCACATCGTGACCAACCCATATTCTAAGATCTTTACTTAACTCAAATGATGCCCAGTACTTATAACTGTCCTGTCCATTTTTACGTTTGACATGAGAGAGTCGGTATTCTTCGGAAGGGGAGTTGATGAATTCCTTGATGGTTTCAATTGAATCAGAATGGTATAATTCTTCGAACGGTAGTGGGGTATTTAAGATTTTGTCTGCGCTATAGTTGAAATTTTCTTCGCATTGTTTATTCCATAGTTTGATTAATCCTTTAGGATTGAACCCAAAAATGTAGACGGGCGCATTTTCAACTACGATTCTGAATTTTTGCTCACTCAATTTCAAGTCATCCAGGCTTTTCAGGTGATTCTTTAAAAGCTTATTTACTGAGTTTGACAGCCGTCTTAATTCATTGAGATTAAACATGTCTTCCTTGAGTAATTGCTGTTTTGAAATTGCTGATTCAAATTCTGAAATAAAATTGTTGAAATTATTTCTGATTCTTTTATTTATATATTGACTTAGAATAAAAAATAATGCAGATGCTCCAAGCATAACCAACAGTAGATAAGCGACTCTTCGGATGGAATTTCTTAAAAGCTCCTTTTCCCTTTGGGCTATAGCTTTATCTATAGTTGCAGTACTGGATGATGCACCAATCATCCATTCCCATTGATTATATCCTTTTACATAGGTAACTCGGGGTGTATATTTCCCTGTGGTCGCATCAATCCATGAGTATCTTAGGAAATCCCCCTCTGTGTTTTTGGCAATATTAAGTTCTTCCTCAAATATTTTAAGTCCTTTATCATCAGAAATATCTTTAATACTTACTCCATCCTTGTATTTGGCTGAGTTTATTATGAGTGCTTTCCCGTCATAATCATTTATAAATAAATGCCATTTTGTTGGATCGTAAGACTGACGAAACCATTTCAAGGTTTCGTGTTTTAAATCTTCCTTAAAATCATCTTGATACTCACCCAATCCAAAAAA
>NZ_JBFFKR010000319.1:0-3423 GCF_041555295.1 Ancylomarina sp.
CCATATTCCGAGTGGATTTTATTTACACCCAAACGTGACGTAAAGATTGCATGTAATTCTTCACGAGTCATTTCCTTACGACGGCCTTTCATCCCTCCGGTTTCCATCACAATAACATCACCTAAATCGAGCTGATGGTTTTCTGCAAGTTCGAGCAATGCAAAGCTTACACCCAATAGCAATACCTTTTGATTTTGTGATTTTAAGTCTGTAAGATTAGCAATCAGTTCCTCATGATTATTCAAATAGAATCCTGATTTAGGATGTCCACTATCTTTAATCAACTTCTCCATCATATAGATAAGTGAGGAGCCCTCTCGTTCCAAATAAGAAGGGAGAAGTGCCAGAATGCAATAATCTTTTACTGGACCGTAAAAAGCCTCAAATCCTTTCGTAAAGCTATCTTCATAAATTCCAAGGTCTGGCACATAATGACGAGAGGTTAATTTCCCTGTTGTACCACTGCTGGTAAAAACAGCTTTGGCTTCTTCAGTCGAGGAACTTACTTTATGAGACTTAAAAAACTCAATTGGCAAAAAGGGTATTTTCTCAAGACAATCCACAGAGTTTACATCAATATTCAGCAGTTCAATATATCGAGCGTAAACTGAATTATTGGATGCTTGAAAACGAAATATCTTAAGAGCCATTTGTATAAACTCCTCTTCTGATTGTATGTTGAATATCTGTTGTTTTAAATCTGTCATATCTAATCTCAATATCATTTGGAAAAAATTAACCGCCAAGAGTGCTAAGTTTTCACAAAGTACGCGTAGGAAAAATCATCTTTGTAAAGATAGTTGATTCTTTAATTATAATTATTCATCCGTATTAGATCATAAAAGAAAAGCCACGAACTCACCAATTTTAAAAATTCGTGCGTTCGTGGCTAATATATGTAAATTCAAATATCAGAGCTGAGAATCATCTCAAATCTATTCCTATCCTTTAATAGCTTTTACACCAGGTAGTTCTTTACCTTCGATGTACTCCAAAAGAGCTCCACCACCAGTTGATACGTAGCTTACTTTATCAGCTAAACCATATTTATTGATTGCTGCAACTGAATCACCACCTCCAATTAATGAGAAAGCACCTTTTTCAGTAGCTGTTACAATGGCATCAGCAATTGCTTTAGTTCCTTTAGCGAAAGTATCCATCTCGAATACGCCTACAGGACCATTCCAAAGAATTGTTTTAGATTCTTCGATCACTTTTTTGAAGCTCTCAATAGTATCTTCAGCAACATCTAATCCCATCCAACCATCAGGAATTGCGTTAACATCACAAACTTGAGTGTTGGCATCGTTAGAGAAATCGTCAGCGATTAATGCATCAGAAGCAAGGTGAAGTTTCACATTGTTTTCTTTAGCTTTCTTAAGAATCTCTCTTGCAGTTTCCAATTTATCGTCTTCAACCAATGAGTTTCCAATTGTTCCACCCATCGCTTTCACGAAAGTGTAAGTCATACCACCACCAATGATCAGGTGATCAACCTGTGACATTAAAGTCTGGATGATTTCGATCTTAGAAGAAACTTTAGCACCACCCATAATCGCAGTTAATGGACGCTTAGTATCTTTCAATACCTTATCAACACTTGATAGTTCGCCTTCCATTACATATCCGAACATTTTAGCTTCTGGGAAAAATTTAGCAATAACTGCAGTAGAAGCGTGTGCACGGTGAGCTGTACCGAATGCGTCGTTAATCCAAAGGTCAGCTAAATCAGCTAATTTCTTAGCGAATGCCTCATCACCTTTTTTCTCTTCATCGTAATAACGAAGGTTTTCAAGTAAAAGAACTTCACCTGGCTTCAATTCTGCAGCCATTGTTCTTGCACTCTCACCAATACAATCATCAGCAAATTTTACTTCAACACCAATCGATTTAGACAAGTGAGCAACAATGTGCTTTAACGAAAATTTCTCGTCTTTTCCTTTTGGACGACCAAGATGAGACATCAAAATACATGAACCATTACCCTCTAATACTTTCTTGATAGTAGGCAATGCTGCACGAATACGAGTATCATCAGTAATTTCGAATTGCTCGTTCAAAGGCACATTAAAGTCTACACGGATAATAGCCTTCTTATCTGAAAAATTGTATGAATCAATAGTTTGCATGATATAATTATATTTAGTTTTTTTTCTGCAAAACAAAGTTACATTATTATCTTTTCTGCAACAAAGAATGATCAATATATAAACTCAACTACCTGTAAAAGAATTAAATAAAACTGTATTATGTATCATCCTGAAACGATTGCATAAAGTTCTCTTTTTTAGAATTTTAGTCCTAAAACGTCATTTTTTCAATTTAAATTCCAGCTTGGAATATCTTTTTCCATTGACCTGAATTTCTATTTCGTGTAAACCCTGATAATATTTACGAGTCGAGATGGCTTTAAAAGAAAGTTTCTTCTTAAAACTTAATCTCCCCTCTGCTGGCAATTTCTTCTTTGACAATTTAAAAACCTTGGGTGCCGTTTTTCCATTAGCTTTCATGTAATGCACAATAAAATCAATCATCAAATTCTGTTCTTCAGAGGCTTGGGAAACAAGATTAAAAGAAAACTCAATTTCATCCCCCATTTCGCATTCCTCTTTGTTCAAAATCAGATTATCAACTGATATTTGAACATCCGTTGGATATCCTAATAAGTCCAGAGCTTCAGGCAAGCCTTGCTTTAATAGGGTACGCGAAGCATGAGAAATGATCCATTGTGTCCCTTTATCATTTATAGATTTCCATCTTTTGAGTGTTTTCACAACCAATTGAGGATGATCTTTTGCAATATCATTCAGATTATTGGCAACGGATCGTCTGACATAAAGTTCCGGGTCTTGCTTCAATTCCTCTAACAGATCCAAAACAGGCTTAGGATTATCTATAAACTCACGAAGAACTGATGACCAGGGTAACCTTGGTCTTATTCCTTCTGAAACCAATCTTCTGACATGTACATTCTCATCTGCGGACCATTTATATAGGTATTCGAAAGTCTGCTGTGGATATTTACGTATAAAAGGTCGAATCGCATCTTCAGAGGTAAATCGCTTCGTAATTTCGATTAAGGCATTCATCGAAACATCAAAATCTTCCTTTTCAAGGCCATATATAGAAACATATTTAGCAATCGGCATAAAATAGAAACCTTCAAAACCTCTCATTTCAGACGTTTCTATAACTTGATCAAAAGTAGATAAAAGTAGATTTATTGCTTTAGCATATTCAATAGGTAAATGCGTATAAAGAGTTTCACAAATTAAGGCCGATCGTTCCGATAAGCTTAAAGATTCTAATTTTGGAGCAATGTTCTTATAAAATGAATCCTCATCAAACTCAGATGAAACACCTTTAATTTTTTGCCCCATTCGAGCAACAAGATTCGGATTGAAAACATCCTTAAACAAAAAA
>NZ_JBFFKR010000320.1:0-3417 GCF_041555295.1 Ancylomarina sp.
TCGTCTTTGGGATAGAAATAAATAACCAGATTTTTTTTCCCAATGACAGATTCGACCTGAAATAAATGATCATGCTGGTCCTTTAATTCAAAGCTTGGTATCACACTTCCTATTTCTATCTTATCCATATAACTATTATCATTTTTAAAATTCATATAAGCTATAAATAAAAGGAAATAGACGATTAGGTAAAATATGTAAAAACGTCTAAATCGTTTATATTTAATATCATTAGGATACATATTCCTAAATAAACCTTTGATTTCTTTCATAAAAACGGGTTTAATATTAATAACCCAATTGTCCGTTTGATAGATTATTTTTCGAAATCTGCTTCGATATAAGCAGAGGGGTAAACCCCATACAACAAAAAGAATCAACCATATATTTCTTTCTAAAACATCCATCTATCCTTATTTTTTAGGGAACCAAGGGAAAAAAGAATTTGTTTTTTCAATGTATTCCTTGTATTGTGGTTTAGTTTCATTCAGACTCTTTTCAATTAATGAAACCCCAGAGATCTTAATAATGATAAAGGTCATTAGTATTGAACCAATTACTGTCCAATAACTAGCTGCAGCAATACTAAAAATCCCAAAAGACCACCAAACGGCAGAATCACCAAAATAATTTGGATGTCTGGTGTATTTCCAAAAACCTGTACTTAGAACTTGTCCTTTGTTCTTTGGATTTTTCTTAAATTTGGCCAATTGATAATCTCCACCTGCTTCAAAAGTAAAGCCAATAATAAACACAAGAATCCCCAGATAATCCATCCAATTTAAACCTTCAGCAGCAGATTCTATATTAACTCCTAATAAAGGCAGAGAAACTAAGAGAATTAATGCTCCTTGTAATAAAAAGACCTGAAAATAACTAAACCACCAATATCGTTTGATGCCATATTTCCGTCTGAAATTCTGATAACGAAAGTCTTCTCCTTTCCCAATATTGCGCCATGAAAGATAGACTGAGAGTCTTAATCCCCACAAACTAACCAAAACCAATAAAAGTATTTTACGTTGATATAAATCTCCAGAATTATAAAAGTAAAATGCATTTACAATTACAAAACCCATCCCCCAAAATAGATCGACAATACTTACATCTTTTATAATAACGCTTATTCCCCAAATTAGGGTCACAAGAATTAAAATGATGAACGAAGCTTGAAGAAATAGATCTAACATAGATTAGAATTTAGTTATCAAACATTAATGAAACAGCTATTGTACCATGACCAGCATGCATTCCAATTACAGGTGAAATATCAACCACAGACACAGGTTTTTTACCTGTAATTCCCAACATCTTTAATCCTACACTTTTAGCTCCATCCGGATTATGTGCATGTAGAATAATATAATTCCAAACTGATTTTTCAACAGCAATTTTTTCGATATGTTTATATATTTTATTCAGACTAGCCTTTTGGCTAAACGCTTTTCCGAACAATAAGGATTTACCCTCTACATCCATAGAAATAACTGGTTTGAGACCAAGAATGTTCGCGATAAAGCCAACAGGTTTTGAAACACGACCACCTTTAATCATGTACTTTAGGTCTCTAACACTAACATATATTTTGGTGTTTACAATATCCCTATATAATGATTCTACTATGGACTCAAGTTCATGTCCTGCTTCTATGTTTTGAGCTGTTTTAAGCACCAATAATCCAAGTGATCCTGATAAGTTCTTTGAATCAATGACATAAACAGGTTTATTGAATTCTTTCTCGATTCGTTGCCCCGCTTTAAGACTATTGGCAAAAGTCCCACTAAATTGAGATGTAAGATGAACAGATATTATGGCATCGTAATGAGAAGCCAGATATGAATACACATTTGTAAAAGCCCTTTCATTGATCTGCGATGTTTTCGGGAATTCAGGACTACTCTTGAGCAGATCATAAAACTGCTCTGGTTGCATGGTTATCTTATCAAGGTAATGATTGTCTCCAAAGTTTAAATTTACAGGTACAACATTAATTTGATAGTAATCTATTAAATCCTGCGAAAGATCACATGTAGAATCTGTCACCAAAGCGATATTCCATTTTCTTTGGCTTGCAATTTCTTTCTGACGTAGCATATCGTCTACTTTCTGAAAGCTTATGGTACCGCTATTTTTAAGCTTATTAAAAAGTTCGGCTGGGTGGTTGGTATGAACGTGAATTCTACATGTTTCATTGGAGCCAGCAACAACTATAGAATCTCCATAATTAGATAAAAATTGCTTTAACTCCAAGGTCGTCAATTGTATTTTTTTTACAATGGCCTCAGTACAATAACGATAATTCAAATCTTCATCAAGCACTTCTTCAGAATGAATAAGAGATATATTTTCAACTCTTCCCCTAGCAAGACTCCTGAGATTTCTATTTTGAATAAAATCTATAAAACCCTTTATAAAAACGACGAAACCTTTAGCACCTGCATCTACAAAACCATATTTATTTAAGGCCCTTAGCTTTGAGGTGGTTTCAGACAACGACTTTTCAAGCACCACAATAGAATCGATTATCACTTTCTTAAAATCGTGTACAACTTCTTCTTTGCTACTCAAAAAGTTGGACCAATCGCTAATAACAGTTAGCATCGTGCCCTCAATCGGATTAGCAACGGCTTCATACATATAAGGAATTGATTTCCTCACACTCTTAGCAAACTCCTGCAAAGTAATATCATGTATATCTTTTGTTTCCTTGCTTAAACCATGAAGAAATTGAGCGAAGATTATTCCGGAATTACCTCTGGCACCTATTAATGCAGCCTCTGCTATATTTCCAATTGTTTTCTTATACGATTTATCAGGCTTTATATTATCGATTACAGCACGAATTGTAGAGGCAAGGTTTGTTCCAGTATCTTTATCGCGTACCGGAAATACATTAATACGATTAAGCTCTGCCTGATTTTGCAAGACCTGTTGACTTCCTGCCATAAAGCCGTAATACAGAAATTTACCATTGATAAACTGGTCTGTGGTTGAATTCATAGACTTTATTCTTTTTTTTTCATGTAAACATCAGAACTTAGTTTCGCTCTTTTAACTTGCCATTTAAGATAGACATTTTTTTTCATTTTGAGTTTTCATAAAAAAATGTCATTCTAATTATTCTTCAATGATAATTTCTGTCTAGTTGCAAAACAAAGTATACCCATAAAAAAAGCCGAACCTGAAAAATGTTTTTCAGATTCGGCTAACTGTTCTATTAAGCATTCCCTTCCCGTTCTACTTTTTAAGCGCAGGTGTTGAGAATGGTGGTGGTGTGATCTTTCTCTTTGTTTTAGGTAAACGAGAAAGGGCCTCCTTGACAGCACGCTGAAGCTGTGGATCAATCCCTTTGTTCATAGATTTGGCATCCTGACGAACTTCTATGGTTGGAGCGATTCCCTTGTTTTCGCCAACCCA
>NZ_JBFFKR010000321.1:0-3414 GCF_041555295.1 Ancylomarina sp.
CTCTCCTGGCTTAAAGTCTTTATCCAAACCTTTAACTCTCAACTTACGACAAGCCTTATTCAAACCACTATAATGGGTTGTTATTACTGATAAGGTTTTGTTCTCGTTAAAAATTTCAGCCACTGCATTCACAATAGCTCTCCCCTCTATTGGATTCGTTGTTCTTGCCAATTCATCAACTAGAACTAAAACATTCTCTTTGTTAATTGATGACTCAACCATCTCATTGATTTTCACCATTTCCGAAGCAAAAGACGATAAGCCATTTTGTTCTGATTGATCATCTCCTACCGAGACTAAAACTCGATGTACCAAGGAAACCTGTGCCGATTGCGCTGGCACAAAAAAACCAAACTGCAACAGGTATTGACAAAGTGCTAAGGTTTTTAAAATAACTGTTTTACCAGCCATATTAGCACCTGTTATAAAACAAACTGAGTGATTTAAATGAATATCAATGGCTTGAAATTTTCTATTTGATAAAGCCAATGTTTCCCTTATTTGAGGATGAAACATCGCTTTGTATTCAGTTGTGGATTCAGTAATCTGAGCTCGTGTAAAGTCCAATTTGTCAGCAAGGATAGCTTTAGCGACAATCACATCGAGATGCGCCACTTGATTCAGAGCTTTTTCCAGATCATTAGCGAAAGGATAAAGCTTCTCACATATTTTGCCCCTAACCTCTGCTTCAATTTCTTCTGATTGGCTTAGTAAGGATTCTAAATTCTGTCCAGTATACATTTCTGGATCAGTTTTTATGGCAGTCTTTAACTTTTTAATCTCCTTTCGAACACCAGCTAGTTCGCTAGAATAAGAATCGTAAATATAGAATGAAGGAATCCTATTATTCTCAGGATCCAAAATTGAGATCATTGAATTCAAATCTGGAATCTCAATCAATGTGGTTTCAAACTCATTCTGAAGTTTAAGTATCTCGTAAGATACGAGTGCGAAAGATTTGATCTCGAAAAGCTCAATATCATCTAAAACTAAGTTTGACTTGATATTTTTAACGCTTCCTTTGATGTCACGCACTTGCATGAGTTTGGTCTGAATTTTATGAATCAGTCCTGCTTTTTTGCCTCTTAAAATTGAATAAGCACGATTGACCAAATCAAGTTCCTGATTAATCTCTTTAGCCTGATACATCATGAACGTATCGAGCAAGTAGCGCTTTCCCAAACTGGATTGCAGCTGCATACTCTCCACCAAATATTGAAGACCTTTTACTTGAGATATAGCAGTTCTTAATTTCATTTATCGATCTATTCTTAAATCACATTTCGACGGGCTCAATACAGGCTCCGCAAAGTGTCCGTTTAATTCTCTTACATTATAGACTGGCAATTTCAGCTTTTCTTCCATTGCTTGCTTTAATTCGTCTGAATTCAAACAATAACCATCTGGTGATACCGGATTGATGCAAACCGCTATCAACTTTGTTTTTTGAAGGACTTTAATCCTTCCACCTCTTTTAATAAAGGCATAATAGGTTTCGGGAGAGGCAAATATTCTCGTAAAATCCCTAACGATAATCTCAATATCTTTTATTTGTTTCTGAATCCTTAAAAAGTTCAAAAATTTATCAGTAATCGCACCATTTATGAAGATTCGATTCCCTTGTGTAAAGAGTTTATCCTTTGCTTTTTCTATCAATAAAATAGATTCTATTTCTAAATCGAAAAGCTCTCCTTCTCCAGAAATAGCCCAAACCCCTTTTTGTATTGGTAAAAGGTGCTCTTTTAGATTTTCTTCTACAGCCTTCAAGCTGATGAGATCATAGGTATAATTGGTTTTATAAACCAATTGTGGGATATTAGACGAAAGTGCTGCTCCAGTAGCCAAAATCATGGCTTCGGTAACTGCTGGCGATCCCAAACTCTTCCGCGATAAGGCCCCATCAACAAGGGTCAAATCAACATCAAAGCTTTTCATTTGAATAATTAGGTCCTTGATAGCTGCATTGCTAGCTGGACCTGAGATCATCACCTTGTCGCTTGATTTTGCTTTTGCCGTTACCAAACGACCTAATGAGGTCGATTGTGTACTGACATCCAAAACTTCGGCGATCATTTTTTTCTGCTGATAATGCAATTCGGAAGTCACAAAAATCATCCCCTCATAAACCTCAATTTCAGGCTTGTGAGTTTGAGTTACCAAGTCGGAGTTCTCCCCATCAATACCAATGGAAGTCAGAGCAATTTGTTTAGTGCTGCCGCTCAATCGCGACAGCACATAATTCAAACACTCGGTCTTCCCGGTATTTTTTTCAAGTCCAACAATGGATAGACTTTTGTATTTTTCTATTTCCTTTATAAAAGGCATTCAGCTTTTTTATTTCTCTCTTTACGTTGCAATAACGATGGCTCAATTGCCAATCTACTACCATCAAGAAGAGAAGCGACACCTTCTGGCTGTTTGTGATCAGCACATTCTGGACAGTGACAATCTTCAGTATAACCTTTAGGTTCGGTATAAGTTGTGATTACACCTTCGAAGTTACGCAAAATCACTTTAGAAGGACTCTGAGAAACAACATACTGGGGCATAACTGGGATTTTACCTCCACCACCTGGAGCATCAACTACAAAAGTAGGTACTGCAAATCCGGAAGTATGACCACGTAAACTTTCGATGATTTCGATCCCCTTAGAAACTGGTGTTCTAAAGTGCTCAAGTCCCATAGATAAGTCACACTGATAGATGTAGTATGGACGAATACGGTTCATCACCAAATTGTGAACCAATTTCTTCATAATATGAACACAGTCGTTAACACCTCTCAATAATACTGACTGGTTACCCAATGGTACACCTGCATTAGCTAAACGAGCAATCGCTGCTTTAGCCTCAGGAGTCATCTCGTCAGAGTGATTGAAGTGAGTATTAACCCATACTGGATGGTATTTCTTAATCATGTTAACCAATCCTTCGGTAATACGCTGTGGCAATACAACAGGCGTACGTGTTCCGATACGAATGATTTCAACATGAGGAATATCACGTAATGAGCTAATGATATATTCTAATTTATCATCACCAATCAAAAGAGCATCACCACCAGAAAGAACAACGTCTCTAACTTGAGGTGTATTTCTGATATACTCAATTGCCTTCTCAATATTATCCTGTGGAGTAGAAGCATCAGACTGACCTGCAAAACGACGACGAGTACAGTGACGACAATACATTGAACACATATCAGTGATCAGGAATAATACTCGATCCGGATAACGGTGAGTTAAGCCAGGAACTGGAGAATCTTCATCCTCATGCAATGGATCTAGTAGGTCAGCATCAGCATGATGAACTTCCAATGCAGTAGGAATAGCCTGCTTACGAACAGGACAATCTGGATTATTTACATCTACTAGAGATAAATAATAGGGTGTAATAGCCATACGCAATGTTGCC
>NZ_JBFFKR010000322.1:0-3414 GCF_041555295.1 Ancylomarina sp.
TCAGTAGCGATACATACAAATGGAATAGGAAATTGTCTGAAATTTGTTTTGTCGTGATATTCAATGGTATATCGTTCAAAAAGATTGCTAATGTTTTGTCCTTTCACAATACCAGCAGGAATTCTAATTCCTTTTGGTTTTATCGGAAATGAAATGACGTATCGATCAAGGTTTATTTTATCTTTAACGTGAATGTATTTTCTTGATATTTCATCTTTCAATAATGATTCCCAATCCTGACTTAAAACTAATTTTTCGATCTCAGTAGCTGAGTAGCCCATCGCATAAAATGCACCGATAATACTTCCCATGCTTGTACCAGAGATATAATCGATGGGCATGTTCATTTCTTCGAGTACTTTTAATACACCAATATGTGCAAATCCTTTTGCACCCCCCCCACTTAATACCAAGCCTATTTTAGGACGTGAACTGTTGAGTAAGCTATCTTTCACACTTTGAGCTGAAAGATTAATACTAAGAAGTAAAACTAAAAGAGATAATATTATTCTAGGCATAAAGATGAATTGTTGAATTCCGATGTGCGTTTATTATTAATCAGCTATCAAGACTAATTTCCTGAACTAATTCGGTGATGTTTTCCTGATTCTTATTGCTATTTTTTATTGTGACACGCAATGCACGTAAACCATATACCCCTTGTAAATCATCTAAGATCAAATTCTCAATTTTATCTTCGAAATAGTCTTTAGCAATCAGATATTCTAAATAGCGTTGATATTCGAACATATCATTGCCCTGTGAAAAGATAATTGACAATTTTCCTGGTTGTGTTAAGCGTTCATTTGTTCCTTTGATAAGGGCTTTATCTATTCGCTTTTTAACTATTTCATATCGAATATTGTATGCGCCATCCACATCAAATTTCTTTTCATCTTGTCGGAATCGAATAGAAAGTTTCTGAGAATGTACAAGAATTAGAGCTGTTGTGTCTAATGGAATGGGCAGAGATGCTTTTAATTCAGCTGTTCTACGACTCATTTCGCAGCTGATAATTAATTGCCACAAACGTAGATTCTTCAGATACATAGGATTATAATCCTGATTCTGAGTAATTGCTTCCCCAAGATAGATGTTGTGCTCAACACCATCAGTTCTGTATTTTTCAAAATAGTGAGGGTACATCTGTTGTGCTTTTTCCTGTTCTTTATCTAAACATTGAATAATACAACTATTAATCATAGCAAGAGAATCTTCAAAATCCTTTCTACGTTTGTATATCATATTTAATTCAGGATCGAGACTGTCTTTATATTTTGTAATTGCTTCTTTAAACTGTTCATCCTTAAAATTGAAATGCATAAAAAGAGGATCAACATGCTCTTGAATAAAGTTAAGGATATTCGATTCGTCACCAGATGATAAACCTTTTTCTATCACATTACTATATTGTTCAATTTTAAAAATAACCTGATCATAAATCGGCATTTGCTTAATTCGGTATGCCTCTAGGAAAACCTTTTTTGCTAAATTAAGTTGTTCAAGTAAATCGTGCTGAATACTTTTGTTACGTTCGTGTGACGAATTACGAATATCTATCGCTCCATATAGTGGATGGACTTGTTCAAAAACAATTTCTTCCATCTTGGCATTCTCATTTTCAGAACGATTTTGTATTAGGTTATATGCCGCTTCCTCAAATCGCCACTCTACACTGGGATGAATGGCAGTACATTCCTCTTTAATGGTTGCCTGAACTTGAGTTCGGAGCTCTTCACTACTACGCATCAAGGCAATAGAAAATACAGGAATTAGGTCCTTTATTGTCCTCAGATTTGTGAAGTTAAAATCATAGGCATTGGGTGAACCGATCTCAAGAATTCCGACCAGCTGGTTTTCGAAAATGAGAGGGGTGAGAGCTATATTATTAATGCCTTGACTAAGAATGGCTTTCTCAACAGTGCCAATATTATCATATTTTGATAAATCGTTGATGATAACGGGTTGTTCTTTTTTTAATGCTTCTTCATAGATAGACCCCTCATAATCGGAACAAGTATAAGATGAAGAGCACAGTAGTCCATTCCAAAAGTCTGAGCGGTTTTGCATACTGCCTTGTTTTATATTTAAGGCTACTATGCCGAGGCTCAAATTTGGGTTTTGAAATAGTGAACGTATGTTTTGTTCCAGATTTTTAAAATTATTAGGATTGATAATGCTCGATTTCTCAAGTAAATCAGTTTTTAAAGATGAAATAACCTCTAAATGTGTAACATCTATATACTCGTATTTCATGAAACCTGAGAACTCAAATTGATCTAATGGTAACATCTCAAGCCACAAATCCATATCAAGAGGATTGTTTATGAGTTTTTTGATATCACTATCAGATAATTCTTTAAGATCCCCTTCATGCTTTATTTCAACATAAGTTGAGTCATAATCAAATTTGAAATAATTCACCAGACCATTTAGTTTATCAGCTAAATGATAGCGAATTAAATAATCCATACTAATATTAAATTGATAAAACTCTTTTAAAATGATAAGATAAGCATACATTAATTTAGAGAAAAGCAACATGCATTTATCGTCGCTCACATCATCAATCATTGTAAGCGTTTTATTCTTGTCATTTAAGAGCTCTTTGCGAATTTTAGAATGGAAAAACGTTTCATCTTCAAAAGGTCCACCGACTTCACTCATTGATTTTTCTATCTCAATGGGAGAGTAGATATATGACATGACAATCTGAACTTGTTCTTCGTATTTTGAAAGTTCTTCGGGCTTTATGGATTCCGCAAAGAAAACTGGATAATCCTTTATTTGAGATAAGATATAATCTGCATGAGATGAATACATGCCTCCCTTTTCAACCTCATTTTTTAACTGCTTAACAAGCGGTAAAAAACTCAGACTTCTTTTGTAAGGAATTTCAGATATATTGAGTTTAATATTTGGTTTCAAAAATTTCTTATCCATTTGATGGTTTTTCCTTAGTTGTTAGTTGTTATATCCGGAGAAGGATATTCGTGTTACCCGATATTTATAACAAAATAAATGTGTCGGTTTGAAAGTTAAATTTACAAATAGGAATCTAAATATTGAGTAAACTTTTATTAAAATCGGTGAATTCTGCAAAATGAGCAGGGAATGGTAGTTTTAATAGGTATTACAGATGAATCCACAACAAAATAAAGCTCTAAGTTTTACAACTCAGAGCTTTATTTAAAGGATATTAAGCAGTATATAGCTTACTTCTTCTTTTTATTTTGTTTTTTCTTAATTTTTTTTGCCTTGGCTTTTTTATTCTCTATCTCAAAGTTATCAGCCTCTTCCATTAGCTCCTTCAAGCTTTTAGAATAATCTTCAGAGAAATCAATAGTAGTGGTGTAATCTTCTTTTGAAATCTCCATCACTGTGATCTCTTTACCCAGATATTCTTCAATCTCA
>NZ_JBFFKR010000323.1:0-3414 GCF_041555295.1 Ancylomarina sp.
AGCCCCATACCTGTAACCAAGCCAATATTGGTTTTAGTTTTTTGCAAGCTGATATCGTATTGCAAGAAATTTAAATTAACAGCTATAGATTTCGCTAAATTCAAGTCCATGAAATTTTGACTTGTAGGTTGTGTTATGCCATCATAGACAGAATAATCTTCATTAGCAAAAGCATTGATTCCCATTTCAAAGCCAGACCAGTGACCTCTGAATGTTGGTTTCTTGTACGTTTTTGTTTCGTCATCCCATCGACGCACCTTCTCAATTCTTACTCGAGTACCATGCCATCCATCAATGATATTAATCTGCTTGCGACCAATTCTAATTTTGGTAGTATCCGAGTCGTCTTCGAAATCGGCAAAGTTTCTTACCGAAACCTTAGTCCCTTTTGGAGTTTCAACAACTTTAAGGAAATCCTTGTTTAAGACCTTTACCTCAGTTGTGTCTGAATAAGCACTTTTCTTTTTCTTATTAAATTCAGGAGCTCGATATTCAGGCTTTTTCACTGGCTTCTTTTTTTTGTTCGACCAGTTATCTTCAATAATAATTTTCTTCTTTTTAAGGCTGTCAGTTTTCAAACTGTCAGTTGCAACTTGTGCCTGAGTCCCTAAGGTGAGAATTAATGCTAATGTTAATAGTAGGTATCGTTTCATATCGTTAAAATATCAGTCGTTCATTTAATAGAGTATCTAAAAGTGACTCTTTTTTATCAATAAATATTTTCTTAATTATTTGATTGTAATCTGATCAGATTAAAATTTAGACTTGGATAAAGTTTATAATCAATAATAAGACGAAGAAGTATTTGATTTGTTACAAGGAAAATAAAGTTATCTGGAAATTACTTCACAGGAGTTGAAAAACCGATGCCTAAAGTGTTGAATGCAACTCTTGTTTTATCCGTTTTAGGATCATATTTTTTCTCAAGATTGATCTTTTTCCCTGCGAGTTTTCCTATTTGATTAACGCCATAGCTGGCAATTTTAAGCAGTGTTGATTTGTCTTTGACTTCATCATCTCCTTTACTCGATTTCCATGAGAGACCAAGCATTGCAAGACCCGTATTTTGAACCTCGGTGGAAACCTTTTTTTCAATGATATCAATATTTATTTCTGGCAAATCCACACTCTTGATAGCAAGTGTTCTACTTTCAGCAAGAAGTTGTTTCACTTCAATTTTATCAATAGATTCCTTGGTAGATACTTCAGCTCTGATAGGAAGAGCATCCATTTTTATAATCCGTTTATTCTGAATCTTACTTTTGACTGCTGGCTCTGAAGTTTTCTTAGTTTTTTCTGTTTTTTTATTATTTTCTACACTTTTTACAGTGCTAATTTCTTTTGGGATATGTGTTTTTACAGAATCAGGTGTTGCAATTTGCATACCTGTATTTTGAGAAACTTGTCCACTTTTTAAGTCTGTTGGATTATTTTCAAGTTCACTTGTCCAAACACTAAATAGAATGGCAATTGAAGCAGCCGTAGCGAGTGTCGTAAAAATAAATTGTCTGAAAATAATAGTTTTGTTTTTCTTTTTGAGGGCCTTCTTATTTGTGAAAACAACTGTTTTATCTGCTTGTAATTTAGTCTTCTTATAAAGAGTAAGTTCCTTTTCTTTATCTGGGTTTGAGGCGATGAATTTGCCAAAAGCGTCATTTTCGTACGAATCTAAATCACCTTCGAGCTGTGCAATACAGAAATCATCGAAATTTGTTTGAAAAGGGATGTCTTTTAAATGAACTGTTTCTTCATAAATAGTTTCGGATTCACATTTTACATCCATGTCCATCATCTCATCCAATTCTCCTTTTAGATCAGGGTTTTGAGCAAGAAACGACTCCAATGCCTTTTTATCCTGGGCATTGATTTCTCCTTCGATATAATCGAGGAAGAATTCTTCGTAGTTGTTTCGTGTAATGAGTTTCATAACTTATTTTCTCTTTTCTATTATTTGAGTATTAATCTTGTTTATATGACACTTTCCATATGTCCTATATACTCTTTCATCTTTTTTCGGGCTCTATAGATATATACTTTCACCTGCGATTCACTTAGCTCGGTTATGTCGGCAATTTCCTGATAGTTGTAACCTTCATAATCGCGAAGCAAAACGACTGATCGTTGAATATCCGATAACCTTTCTAATGCCTGATCGAGTATCTCTTTCAAGTCGGTATATTGTTGCGAGTGTGAATAAGCACTGACATCGACCTGATTAAAATCTTCTTTTCGTTTTTCTCGCCTAATTAAATCAATCATTGTTCTATAAGCAGTCGTGTATAAATACGATTTCACTTTTAGAAAGTTGATATTATCTACATTACGCCATAGTTTTTCGAAACTATCTTGTACAATGTCGCGCGCTTTATCTTCATCCTTTATATTTTTAAGGATAAAACGAAAAACTCCATCAGAGTGTTCATCGACGCTTATATTGTACTCTTCTAGTTTCATAGGTATTCTTCTCTAGAACGAATAGCTTTTTAAAAAGTTACAAGCTCTAAAATAAAATTTTGAAATTAATTAGTGGGCTTGAATTTTGATCAGTTTTTGTTTTTTATCTTCGGCATTCAATACCATTTTGTAAATTCATCCCAATTTAAACATAAAATTTTAATTGATATGAAATGAGCCATGAGTAAACATTTAATTACTAATTAGATGTCTGCATGGTGATTTTCACGTGATAACTTTATAAAATTAGACACAGATGAAAAAGCAAATTTATGCCTTCCTTGTTTTTACATTAGCTCTAGGGGCTTGTAGCAATTCAAATACTTCACCAACTCAAGTAGATAAAACACAGAACGATTATCTGACCATGTCTACGCTATGGTACCAGAGAGCCTCAGAATGTAGAGCTTTATACTATCAGGCATTTAATTTTGCTAAGCATTCGTTAGTTGCAAATTTGGCTGAATCTAAAAATGATAAACCTAAAGCAGTTGTCGTTGATATTGACGAAACGGTTCTTGATAATAGTCCATTCGAAGCCTATTCGGTTCGAACTGGTAAGCAATATACTGAAGATCTTTGGCACGAATGGACTGGCAAAGCAGCTGCATGTGCAACACCAGGGGCTTTAGAGTTTTTGAAGTTTGCTGAGACAAAAGGTGTGGAGACTTTTTATATTTCGAATAGATCAGTAAGTGAAACGGCAGTAACGCTTCAAAACCTTAAGGCTTTAGGTTTTCCTTTTGCTGATGAGGCTCACATTCTATTAAAAACAGATACCAGTGTAAAAACGGTACGCAGAAATAAGGTTTCAGAAACACATGATATCCTAATATTGGCAGGCGATAATATTGGCGATTTCGATGAACTTTTCGAAGATAGAAAACAGAATTTTGGATTTGAAACTGTAGATGCTCATAAAGCTGATTTTGGTAAGCGTTTTATTATTCTGCCAAACCC
>NZ_JBFFKR010000324.1:0-3404 GCF_041555295.1 Ancylomarina sp.
GAAACAGGACATCTGTCTTCGATTGCCTCCATCCACTTAGCCAAAACCTCAGGAGAAGCATCACAATCAGGCTCAATGGAAACCTCAATACCCTTATACCCTGCTCTGTCTTCAAATGAAGTTCCGAACAAGCGATTTGGATTTAGCTCTCCAGCCATTTTGATCTTAAGCGAACGCAGTTCGATGTTCATCTCTTTAGCAACAACATGAGCCATAACATTGATACAACCGCAAAATGCTGCAAGAATGTATTCAACAGGATTTGCTCCCTCATCTGTTCCGCCCAAATCAGCTGGTTCATCAATAATAATCTCAAAACCTCTTGCTTTTACAATCGTCTTAGTTGGGTTTTCGCTATATGCTTTTACTCTAAATTTTAAATCGGACATTTTATTGTAGTTTAATTGTCAGTAATAATAACAGCACAAAAATGTGATATCTTAATCAACAATAAAAGGATTAAACGAAGCATAGATTCATTATATTTGATGGAATTTTGCATCAATTTAAGATGTGATTTTAAATGAGATCAATCCCAATAATGAATTTAGAATATCAAACTGACGGATATTGTTCCGATCATCAATCGATTAGCGCAAAAGACTGCTTTGATTCTCTTACGCCAAACCAAAAAGACATGGTGGAAAAATCCACCACCCTACTTCAGTTTGCGAAGGGAGAAACCATCATCAAACAAGGTTTTGTGGCATCACATATCCTATATATCGAAAAAGGTTTAGCCAAACTTGATGTAACAAACGATTCAAAACTTTCTACATTGAAATTATTGAGTAATGATTCGTTCGTAGGAATCATGTGCAGTTTCGCATGCAAAAGTCTCGATTTTTCAGCCATTGCATTGGAGAATACGACCATCCGCATGATTAATATGGATCTGTTTTTTAGCCTGATTAAAGAAAACGGAGAATTTGCGCTCAAACTTATGCGTCATATGTCATCGCTTACAAATGATATCATGCATCGCACAAGTCGATTGGCAGGTAAAAATGTAGAGGGCTCAGTGGCAATGATCCTGCAGGAATTTAAAGAGATATACAAAAGCAATAGTTTCACTCTACCTGTTACACGTGTAGGGCTTGCCTCATTGGCAGGCTGTTCGAAAGAAAGCACCATACATACCTTGGCTAAATTTCACAACGATGGCATTATTCAACTTAAGGATAAATCCATTACAATTATCAAAGCCGAAAGCCTTGAGCTCATCATTAAGAATGGCTAATTGGTAAATTATGAGTTATGAATTTAGAATTATGAGTTTTTTACATACTGACTTAAACCTGCAATCAAAAATCTGTTCAGTTTATTTCAATTGTCCTGCTAGGAATCCTGTAGACCAGGCAGCTTGTAAATTATAGCCTCCGGTAATGGCATCGATATCCAACACTTCCCCAGCAAAATAAAGGTTCTTGCACTTTTTGGATTGCATGCTTGACATATCCACACTTTTCAGACTCACGCCTCCACAGGTTACAAATTCATCTCTAAAGGTAGTCTTGCCTTTTACAGCATACTCATCGGTTGTAAGCAGAGTGAGCAATTTATTGATGCCTTTTTTTCCCAGTTCTCCCCACCTTTTATTCGAAGGCAAATTTCCTTTTTCCAACAAGAACATCCAAAGTCTATCTGGTAAAGAAAAGGGTCTGTAATTGGCTAAAATCTTATTGGTATGCGCCTCAGCAATAGTCGTTAGTTCATCTACGACCAAATCGTAATTCGTCTCGTTCACCCAATTCACTAGCATCTTGAAATCGTAGTTCTTCTCACTTAACACTCTGGCACCAAAAGCGGACAGCTTTAAAATAGCTGGGCCACTCATGCCCCAATGCGTGATTAGTAAAGGACCTTCCGATTTCAATTTCGTGCCTGGTAGACTGACCAAAGCCTCCTCAACCACAATACCCATCAGTTTGGTAACAGCCTCATCAGGCATATTAAAGGTGAATAATGAAGGGACTGGATTTTCAATTTTATGATTCAAGGCTTCCAGCCATTCCAATCCTTTTCTTTGAGGTGAACCACCCGTCGTCACTATCAAGCGATCGAAGGTTCCTGAAATAACATTTTCCTGATCAAAATCCAATTCGAATTGCTCATCAATTGGCTTAATTGATTTTACTGCCAATCCTTTTTGAATCTCAATGCCCAAGCGCTTGCATTCTTTCAGAAAACAGTCGATAATAGATTGTGAATCCTGAGAGACAGGAAAGATGCAATTGTCATCCTGAGTGACCAATGCCACTCCTCTGGATTCGAACCACTTTACACAATCCTTATTATTAAACAGATGGAAGGCTTTTTTCAAACTTCGCCCTCCTCTGGGATAGGCTTGATACAAATCCTGCGGATCGCAAGCATTGGTCAGGTTGCATCTGCCACCTCCCGATACTTTCACCTTGGATAAAACGTGTTTAGATTTTTCGATAATTACAACTTTGGCCTCCGGGTAGTTTTCCTTGGCGGCTATGGCTGAAAAGAAACCTGCTGCTCCACCTCCTATTATTCCGATTCTCATATCTAACTATTTTATATTCTCTGATGCCTAAAATTAAATTCCCCTCTGATATTGAACACAAGTAGTAGAATCTATCAGCCTATGCAGTTCTTGTTCTGAATCAGCGTTTCCATCGATCATCCTTTTGAAAAGCTTGATTAATTTCGATTTATCGAACTCTATGTTCGTTTCTGTTTTAATATCTCTCATATCAATAAAGAAACTTGAGAATGTATCTGGAATATCTTTAAGGATAGCCGTATTCAGAAAATTGGATGCATTATAAACATGGTGATAATTTCCCTTGCTCTTCTCAATAAAAAAGGTATCCTCTTTTAAATTCGTGATAGACGAAGCTTTATCACAATTCTGAATACAAGTCGCATCAACTCGATTCTTTTCACAACCCGTTACCTGATGAAACAAACATTGTCTGCTAGTCATCAAAACAATGGGATGATAGATACTATAGTGTAGCTGAAAGTTCTCTGGACACTTGATCTGTTTGATCTGATTTTTATTTAACTCATTGGAGATAAAAGCTCCCGAACAATTCAACTCTTCTTTCAAACACAAAAGGCTATACGAATTGGTCAGATTAAGCTGGGGACCTGCTATCCAAGCAATCCCTTTTTTCGAAGCTTCATAAGCAATACCCGTATTATTAGAGACAATTTTAGTTGGATTTAGTTCGGAAAGAAACTTAACAGCTACATTGTAATCCTCACCTATAATAACCGAAGGAAACCATGGAATCAACTTGCTATTCTTTCTGAAAAGATCAAGATACTCAGTAAGCTTGTTTTGGAAACTGTTGGGTAATTGAAAATAGATATCCCCTGTATCCTCATCACAAAGCGAGAGATCATCCTTTGAAGAAATCAGAATGGAA
>NZ_JBFFKR010000325.1:0-3383 GCF_041555295.1 Ancylomarina sp.
CCACGCCACTGTAATTCTTCTATAAAACTCATCTTTATCGTATTTTATGTCCCTGTAGGATTCTGTTATGCTATAATTATTTTCGGATGACAAAGATAAGAATTTTACCTTTGTATCCTTATATCGTTCATCTATTCAACTACCAAGGAAATCAAACTATAGAGAATTCCAAAAACAAGTAAAATGTTATAAATAAAGGAAAGCAACAAAAATTTTATAAATGTTTTAAACCATGATTGTCTGTAGTAAAATTTCAAAGCCAAAAATAGTTGTAATGGTATTAATAGGTAGAGGTAAAAAGCAAATGGATATATAGCCTTAATTCCTGTCATAATAAGTAATTCACTCATTATGACTACCACAAATATAAAGGAGTGAAAGTTTAAGGATATTAACAAATGCTCTAACAAATAATATTTTCGACGCATATAAAACAAAGCTAAAAACAGCGCAAAGAGTGGTAGAACTAACAATAAGGTCTGAGATAATTTTTTAAAAGCATTATCAATCAATAATGCGGGATTCAAGCGCCACATATCAACCAGATTCTTCAGTTCTTTATTTATAATTTTACCTCCTCTCTTCACATTTACCGGAGAAGCTTTTGTATCTACTTTCGAAACCGAATCTGAATTGAATGTAATTATCTTGTTTTTCAGATCGAAATCTTTGGTCAAACTATCCATGACTATACTATCACCTTCAATCGAGTCCCTGTCTAATGCATTATCAAAATAAGACAAGAATTGAACGTCCTTTCCTTCTTCATTCTTAAATGTTAAGTTTTTTTCTGAATCCGTTTCTGGTTTGTGATTGTGAGATAATAATAGAAAAGCAAAAAATGTTAGAAACAGATATAAGCGAAAAGGCGGTGTATAGCGAGCTCTTCTGCCTCTCATAAATTCCTTTGTCAGATAACCAGGTCTTACAAAAAGAGGAATTAAGGTGTGAAAGAATTTATTATCCAGAGATAAAGCATCGCCCAATGATTCTGAAACGACACTAAAAAAAGGTCGATGAAAATCTTTAGCCGATTGTCCGCAATTGGTGCAAAACTTACCATCTACAGGATGATCACAATTACTGCATAGGCCAGTAAAGTGAAAGTTTTTTCGAACAGGAAGTTTTTTAATGTACTTTTTAATCTTAGCACCCTGTTTTTTTATAAGATCGGTTTGCATTCAGATTTCCTATTAGATATTTTTCAAACTTTCTGGGAGCTTCTTAATCTTATCTTCTATTTTATCCTTAGTCGATGAGAAATCGGAATCGAAGAAATCAAATATCGTGTCAGATATATAGGTCATTGGTTCATACAAGAGACTTTCTTTTTTCTTCTCTTCAGAGATAAAACTAAACCTATCATTCACATAGTTGATCAAATGCACAACAATACTCAGTATCAAAATTCCTTTCAACAAACCAAAAGCAAGGCCTAAAAGTCGATTAACAAAACCTAATGCAACGGCTTCAACCACCTTATCCATCATTCTACCAATCAGATTGATTCCAATAACAATAACGATGAAAGTCACAATAAAGGAAATATACTCCATATATTGCGATTCATACTTAAAGGTATCCTGAATGACTTCGGCAGTAAAATCGGAAAAATGAATCGCTCCATAAACGCCTAAAATGAGAGCCACCAGAGTTGCGACTTCGTATATAAAACCTTTTGTGAATCCTTTATAAATGGCATAAATCAAGGGGATACCAATAATAATATCGAGTACGTTCATTGCGGTGTGTTTGAAAATAAAAACTAGTGATCGTTTAAACAGATCAAATATATAGAAAAAGCAGACATAATGACCAGATTTTTAGCTCGCAGAAAAATAGAGAAATGAAATATTTTTAAAATTTCTTTTTGTGACTAAGGTTTCATAATTTTGCGTGATTAATTAATTTTCACAGCTCATAGAGTAGCTATTAACTTAATATTAATATGAATACAGTAGTAAGTGGAATCCGATCAACAGGTAATTTGCACCTGGGGAACTATTTCGGTGCCATAAAGAACTTTGTGCAAATGCAGAATGACAACAATTGCTTCTTCTTTATTGCAGACTGGCATTCCCTGACTACACACCCAAATCCTGCCGATCTTCACAATAATGTAAGAAACGTATTGGCAGAATATCTTGCTTGTGGAATCGATCCTGAAAAGGCTTGTATCTATGTACAAAGCGATGTGCCAGAGATTACAGAATTGTATCTTTTGATGAATATGAATGCTTACCTTGGTGAATTGGAGCGTACAACATCCTTTAAAGACAAAGCTCGTAAACATCCTGAAAATGTAAACGCTGGATTGTTGACCTACCCAGTTTTGATGGCGGCTGACATTTTAATTCATAGGGCAAAACAAGTTCCAGTTGGAAAAGATCAGGAACAGAATCTAGAGATGGCTCGTAAATTCGCTAAAAGATTCAACAATACATATGGAGAAGAGTTATTCCCAATTCCACAACCTTATTCATTCACTGGCGAATTTATTAAGATTCCTGGTCTTGATGGTTCAGGAAAGATGGGCAAGTCTGAAGGTAATGCAATTGGTTTGATTGAAGATCCAAAATCTATTCATAAAAAGGTGATGAAAGCTGTTTCGGATAGTGGCCCAACTGAAATGAATCAGGTAAAACCAGAGTCGATTCAGAACCTATTTACTTTGATGGATGTTGTTTCAGCAAAAGACACTTACGATTTCTTCAACGATAAATACAACAATTGTGAGATTCGCTATGGCGATTTGAAAAAACAATTGGCTGAAGACATCATCAACTTTAACGCGCCTATTCGTGAGAAGTTCTTAGAAATATCTCAAGATAGTGAATACCTAAGAAGAGTAACTAAACTTGGTGCTGAGCAAGCTCGTGAGAGTGCTGCTAAAACACTTGAAGAAGTTCGTAGACTAATGGGTTTCCGTAAGTTCTAATCCGTTTTCAGAATATTATTTCAAGAAGTGCTGTCCATTGGATAGCACTTTTTTTTTCTTTAATTCTCCTAAATTATATTCACAAAAAAACCTCTGACACCTTAGGCATCAGAGGTTTTGTCATATTTAGATTTTTCAATTAATCTTTCATCTCAGAAATTGATTGAGAGATATTGATACAGTAATCACCAATCTTCTCGCACTCTGAAAAGATATCGTTGTAAATGATACCTGCTTTGTATTCGTATTTCTTTTCTTTCACATCATTTAGGTGTTGTTGCTTAAGAATCGTACGGAACTCATCAATTTCTTTTTCAGCCTCGTATGCTTTCTTCGTCATCACATCCTCAAAATCAGTCTCAGTATTATTAAACATGATTACTAAAGCCTCATCCACCAATTCGAACATCTTATTCAAGTTATCACGAACTTCTTGAGGGAACCA
>NZ_JBFFKR010000326.1:0-3375 GCF_041555295.1 Ancylomarina sp.
AGAAAACCTCTATGTGCTGATTAAAAAAAAAGATGATTTTTTAATCTTTTAATCCTTTATAAACATTCGGATAAAACTCAATTTTAATACATTTGTTAGTGTACAGGCTTTCTTAATTATTTTTTATAATTTAATACATCTATTTATAGACAGAAAATGAGCTTTAACGATTTAGAGAATACAACTTAAAAACCATCCTCTAAACAGTTTTAAAGGCATTACATCCTGTAGATTGAATCAGAACAAAAAAACAAAACTTGACCCCAACAACTTAATAACTTTATGGATAAATTCAGTTTTTTAGGTAATAGCGAAATCGAATTCATCGATGACTTATACCAATCCTATAAAAAAGACCCAAACTCGGTTGAAGAATCGTGGCAAAAATTCTTCCAGGGCTTTGACTTTGCTTCTGAAAAATTCCCAAGCAAACCTCAAACGGAAAAATTAAGCTCTCTTCCTGCTGAATCGATGAGTAAAGAATTCAATGTGATCAACATGATTCAGGCTTTTCGTCAGCGAGGACACTTATTTACCAAAACGAACCCTGTTCGTGTTCGACGTAAGTACTTCCCTACTCTCGACATTGAAAACTTTGAGCTTTCTCAGGCCGATATGGAAATAGTTTTCCAAGCTGGGAATGAATTGGGAATTGGTCCATCAAAACTTAAAGACATTCTGGAACATCTTCAAGAGACTTATTGTCATTCTGTGGGAGTTGAGTATCTCTACCTACGTACACCAGACAAAGTTAAGTGGCTTCAAAAAAAGATGGAAACCAGCAGAAATAATCCAAATTTCACTGATGAACAACGCAAGCATATCTACTACCACTTAAAACTAGCAGTTGGTTTTGAGAACTTTATACATAAAAAATTCGTCGGACAAAAGCGTTTCTCTCTTGAAGGAACCGAAACTCTAATTCCTGCACTTGATGCCTTAATTGAAAAAGGAGCTCAGTTGGGAGTTGAAGAGTTTATTTTTGGTATGGCACACCGTGGTCGTTTGAATGTTCTTGCTAATATTATTGAGAAACCTTATGAGAATATTTTCAAGGAATTTGTTGGCGAAGAATTTGAAGATGATATCGCACTTGGTGATGTAAAATACCACTTAGGCTATGGTAATACGGTTAAGACTGATGATGGTAATCAGATTAAACTTCATTTGACACCCAACCCATCACACCTGGAAACTGTAGGCGCTGTTGTTGAAGGTATTTCCCGTTCGAAAATTGATAATGATTATAAGGGTGACGAAAACAAATTAGTTCCAATCATTATTCATGGTGATGCTGCAATTGCTGCTCAAGGTATCGTATACGAAACCATCCAAATGGCAGAACTTCAGGCATACAGAACTGGTGGAACGATTCATTTGGTTATTAATAATCAAATTGGTTTTACAACAAACTATCTGGATGCCCGTTCGAGTACGTATTGTACTGACGTCGCTAAGGTAACCCGATGTCCTGTTTTCCACATTAATGGTGACGATGTTGAAGCATTAATTTACACAATTGGCTTAGCAATGGAATACCGTCAGGAATTCAAAACTGATGTGTTCATTGATATTTTATCGTACCGAAAGTATGGTCATAACGAAGGTGATGAGCCTCGTTTTACTCAACCTTTATTATACGATCAAATTGCCAAGCATAAAAATCCAAGAGATATTTACGGTGATTACTTAATCAGTAAAGGAATATACAAATCGGAGAATCTTAAGGAACTCGTTACAGAATACAATAATTTTCTAAACGAAAAGTTTGAGGATTCAAAAAATATTAAGAAGCTATACATCCAGCCATTCTTAGGGGATTATTATAAGGATATTCGCTATTCTAAAGATGCCGATTTTGTAGAAACACCAGCTTTCAAAACTGAGAAGAGCAAGTTGCTTCAATTAGCTGATAGAATAACGACTCTACCAGAAAACATCGAGTTTTTCAAAAAAGTAGGCAAGTTAATGGCTGATCGTAAGAAAATGGTTAGCGAAAATCGATTAGACTGGGCGATGGGAGAACTCCTGGCCTATGCAAGTTTAGTCGATGAAGGACATGGCGTAAGAATTAGTGGTCAGGATTCGGAACGCGGAACTTTCTCACACCGTCATGCATCACTAACGATTCACGATTCTGCAGAAAAATATTTCCCGCTGAAACATGTTAGCGAGAATCAAGCACCCTGTCATATCTACAACTCACATTTAAGTGAATATGCCGTTCTGGGTTTCGAATACGGTTACGCTTTAGCACATCCATCAGGTCTTACCATTTGGGAAGCTCAATTTGGCGACTTCCACAATGTTGCTCAAGCCGTTATCGATCAATACATCAGTTCGGGTGAAGATAAGTGGGGCGTTAAAAATGGTCTGGTTCTTCTATTACCACATGGTTACGAAGGACAAGGAGCCGAGCATTCAAGTTCAAGAATTGAGCGTTTCCTTACGCTTTGCGCCAACAACAATATGCAAGTAATTAACCCGACAACACCAGCAAATCATTATCATGCTTTGCGTCGTCAGGTTAAGCGGGATATTCGAATTCCTTTAATTTGCTTCACACCTAAGAGCTTACTTCGAAATGCCAACTGTGTTTCCACAATGGACGAATTAGCTGAAGGAAAATTTCAGGAAGTGATTGATGACACGAATGTGATTGCTGAAGAAGTGAGTCGCGTGGTGTTCTGCTCAGGTAAAATCTATTACGATTTGCTAGCTAAGAAAAATGAATTGAATGCACAAGATGTGGCTCTTATTCGTATCGAACAACTATATCCTTTCCCTCAAAAACAGGTTGATGATGTGTTGGCACAATATCCTAAAGCTCTTCTAAATCTTTGGGTGCAGGAAGAACCTGAAAATATGGGGCCTTGGCAATTTATTAACTACAATATTAAGAATGTTAAGTTGACACCAATAGCACGACTAGCTAGTGGTAGTCCAGCAACAGGTCTTGCTAAAATTCATAATATCGGTCAAAATGAAATTATCCGTAAAGTTTTTAGAAGATGCGATTGTGACAGAAAATTAAAATATTGTGGTTTACAATGTGTGGTTGGTAGCTCGAAAGAGGATATCCACCGCCAACATGAATATTTCCAAGACAAAAAAAGTAAATTACTGATGTAGTTTAATTAAAGGAAAAAGTATCGAAGGTTAAAGGATAAAGTTTGAGAAAAAGGAACAAAAACAAAACAACAATAAATAATATCAAAACATGCTTGAAATAAAGATTCCCAGTCCGGGAGAATCCATATCAGAAGTTGAAATTGCCAATTGGTTTGTAGCCGATGGCGATATTGTTGAAAAGGAACAAGAGATTGCTGAAATCGAATCTGACAAAGCTACTCTAACGCTTGTTGCTGATGAAGG
>NZ_JBFFKR010000327.1:0-3365 GCF_041555295.1 Ancylomarina sp.
CTGTTTTGTATTTGATTGATATAATCCTAATATCAGGCTTATAAACTAAAGAAGTATGAGAATACTTGTCTGATGTAAGCATTGTCTTTAACACCTCCTGTTTCGCGAACAGAATGCATTGCAAACATAGGATTTCCTATATCAACTGTACGAATATCGATTTGACCCGTTGAAACATTACCAAGAGTACTACCTCCAACAAGATCGGAACGGTTCACAAACTTTTGGTAAGGTACGTCTGCATTTTTGCAAAGTGTTTCAAACACAGTTCCTGAATCACCATCAGTTGTATATTTGTTGTTGGCATGAATCTTAATAACTGGCCCTTTATTAATGAATGGGCGGTTGGTAGGATCGTGCTTTTCTGAAATATTAGGATGAACGGCATGAGCCATATCTGCAGAAATCATAAATGAACTATAGATAGCTCTATGGAAATCTTCCATATTCTTACCTAACTTATAAACGATACGCTGCAAAAGATGACGTAATACAGGAGAACCTGCACCTTGTTTTGTTACACTACCCACTTCTTCGTTATCGAAGATAGCAAGCATCTGTGTTTTGTTAGTTGTTTTTGAATCTAATAAAGCTTTTAAACCAGCATGTGCCATAGCCAAATCATCCAGCTTAGGAGATGAGATGAACTCTTCGTTTAATCCGAAAATGGTTCCTTTTTCAACTTCAAATAATGTTACATCAAAATCAACGATAGATTGAGCATCTATTTTTAATTCATCAGCAATTAGATTGATTAGGCAGTTATCCTTTTCCATCTCATCAGTTATCATTGAAAGTAAAGGCAACATATCCTTTTGCTTGTTTAGCGCAACACCTTCGTTTACTTCACGATTTAAATGAATAGCAAGGTTTGGAATCACCATTAATGGACGATCTATTTTAACGAATAAGTGTTCTGGGTTAAGAGGATCGTTAGATTGTACACAAACACGCCCTGCGATAGAAAGTGGACGATCCATCCAAGTACTTTGGATTGGAGCACCATATACCTCTGTGTTTAATTTGATGTAGTTACCTTCAACTGTAATTTCAGGATTAGGTTTAATCTTGAAACCTGGAGCATCGCTATGGGCGCAGACTAATTGAAAGCCTTCCTCTTCAATTTCACCTTCTCCAATAGTGAAAGCGAAAATTGCTGAACCATTTTTTCCTGTGAAATATTTACCACCCTTGTTGATAGTCCATTCTTCACGAAGATCCAATTCTTGAAACCCACCTTCAACTAATTCTTCTCTAACATTGTTGACTGCGTGGTATGTGCTGGGACTGCGATGTATGAAATCGATTAGCTCCTGCGCTTGTTGCTTTTCCAAACTCATAGTGATTGTTTATTAATTTAATTGCGACAAGACTTTTCCAAGTTTTGTAGCCTATTTTGTTTATGTATTAGAAATTCAAAACTATATCAATTATTACAAATAATAAACTGTTTTGCTTTTAAACTGATAACATCTATCACAGTTTATTTTAAGTATGCTATAACTTATAAGTAAATTGAAATTCCAATTTTCGTTTAAAGTGAAAAGCACCTTTCTAAGATAGAAAAGTGCTTTTAGTATAATGAATTAGTTTATAATTTGAATTGTTTATTCTTCAGATGAACCTGGAAGATCTTTGTGGCGAAGATCTGTTCCATTTTGATAATAGATTGATGCTTCAGCAATATTTGTCGCATTGTCGGCAATACGTTCTATGCTATTTAAGATACTACCAAAATTAAGAATATTGGTCACATCTTCTATGGCTGCACCAGGAGGTGTACTTTTTCTGAGCATTCGTTTAATTAATTTGCGTTGCATATCGTCTACAACTTCATCATTCTGAATTGTCCAAATGGCAGTCTCATGATTTTCATTTTCAAAAGAATCTAAAGCCTTTCTTACCATGATCAAACTCATATCATACATATTGTGTATGGATTCTCTTTGATTTTCGGGTAATTGCTTTGGTGTTAAATCCATGAAAAAATGTAAGATATTATTCAGCTGGTCACCTATGCGCTCCATATCGCCTAACATTCTCAGGTACGATATGAGTTGACGAAGTTCTCTAGCCATGGGTTGTTGAAGCCCGATGGTTTGAATAATATTTTCGCTCATCTTTAGTTCTAACTGATCAAGCTTTGTTTCATTTTTCGAAAAAGTTTCAAGCTCTTTCTTCGACAAAGTATCTAAACCTGTTAGAATAACATTTTCCAGAGTCTCGAATTGTTCATACAATATGGATTTCATCTTTTGGAAATCCTTATTGATACCGTCAAATTTTTTATCTTTTTTTATCGACATCCTTTTTTAATTATAAGTTATAAATTAGGAGTTATGAATTTTTATATCTCCCTTTTTATTGGATTTTCACTTTTCATATTTCACATTGTTGTTTTTTTCGCAAAAGGGATAGAAGTGATTGTTTGAGCTCCTTTGTTATTTTTACAAAGAGCGAGTACGGATAGCCCGACCCGCAGGGTTTTGCCGTAAGAATTGTTGTTTTATCAACCAAATTTCCCCATTAGATAGGCTTCTGTTCGCTCATCTTTGGGTGTCGTAAACATTTTCTTGGTTTTGCCATATTCTACCAATTCACCCAGATACATAAACATCGAGTAATCTGATATTCGTGCAG
Source organism: Ancylomarina sp. (assembly GCF_041555295.1). NCBI lineage: Bacteria > Pseudomonadati > Bacteroidota > Bacteroidia > Marinilabiliales > Marinifilaceae > Ancylomarina > Ancylomarina sp. The sequence goes on from NZ_JBFFKR010000327.1 coordinate 2,641, forward strand.
CTTGTGACATATTATGAGTCACTAATATGATGGTATAATTCTTTTTCAGCTTTACGAGTAGATCTTCAATTTTAGCTGTAGCTATTGGGTCAAGTGCCGAAGTTGGCTCATCTAAAAGAATGACCTCAGGCTTATAGGCTAATGCTCGTGCAATGCATAAACGCTGTTGTTGCCCTCCTGATAAAAATGTACCTCTTTTGTGTAAGGCATCTTTTGTCTCATCCCAAAGACCAACTTCGCGAAGTGATCGTTCAACAATTTCATCCTTTTCGGAACGTTTCAGTTTTATTCCGTTTAAAATATAAGCAGCGATTACATTATCATAGATGCTCATAGTTGGAAACGGGTTAGGACGCTGAAATACCATGCCGATTTTACGTCTCAATTGAATCGGGTTTATTTTATAGATATCCTCACCTCCAAGGGTGATACTGCCTTTATGATGTGTTTCAGGATAAAGTTCGTGCATTCTATTAATTGCTCTTAATAAAGTACTCTTCCCACATCCGGATGGTCCCATTATTGCAGTGATCTTATTTTTTTGAATACCTGCAGAAACTTTGTCAATAGAATATTTGTCTCCACCATACGATACTGATAATTCATCGATGTTCAGAAAAGGAGATTCTATTTGGATGATTCTCTCATCCTCTTTAATTAGTATTGTACTTTCCATTTTTTTGCAATTGCTTTAGCACCTAGATTCAAAAGAAAAATAATAAGGA
>NZ_JBFFKR010000328.1:0-3362 GCF_041555295.1 Ancylomarina sp.
CTTTTTGTTGCAGACAATACTTGTTTTTATAAAAAGCTGCTGTGCTTTTGGTCTAAACCTGCTGTGGTTTTACTCTAAACCACAGGTGCTTTTGGATGAAACCTGCTGTGGTTTACATCCAAACCTGCGCAGCTTTTCTTGGAATTCTAAATTTTGTTAAATCCAGCATCTTTTATCGCCTTAATAATGCGACTGCCAGCGCGGTAATTAACTCCTACTTTTTTAATCGAAGCTGAGCTTACTTTCGCAGCTTCTAGTTCGCCAGTACTGCTTATTGATGGGTAGAGACTGCCTATTTTTTCCAGTCTAACAATCCTTCCCTGAGCAAGCTTGTCCTGTATCACATTTTCCAATGCGATAATCACACCTCTAATATCTGCCTCGGATAAGGCACTGAATCGTTCAATATCTTTTACCAATTCATCGATTTGAGCTTCTTTGCCGTTTACAATTTGAGCGTAAAACTTTTTTTCTCCGCCCCCACAACACCGGGTTGGCCTTTTTCTACAACTTTATAATCTAAAGACATGTTTTTTTGTTTTTAATAAATCGTAATAGTCTTTATGGCTTCAGTGTCTGCAACAAGCTCTCGTGAAATTTTTTTGATTGAGAGATTCGTATAAAGCCGATACCTATTATTACGTATTAAGTTTTATATTGCAGGTTCCATCGGCCACATCTTCCAATCTGCCCGTCAAAGTGGTTCGGTTGATGACCAGCCGATGGTTTACCTCGCTCTCCTGAATGGGGTGTAATTGTGCCCGTTCGTTTGAACAGTTATAAATTTAAGTAAAATATCGTATGGTACATAATGATTAATATCATGTATTGTAATTTTTTTATGTGATAATTGAAATAACAAATAAAAACCTATTTTTAGGTTCCTTTAAATATTGATGATGATTGCTCGGTAATGTGGGTTTATTCTTCTTCAGAATCTTTTAAAAATATATTGCGATGAGTCAAATAAATGAGTTGGTTGATTATTATTTAGAGAAAAAGAAGTCGGGAATGGATTTCTCTGAAATAAGAAAAGAGTTAAAAACCAAAGATCTTACAGATAAAGAAATTAAGAAAATCATTATAGAAATTGATGCAAAGGCTTTGGAGTATGCTCAAACTTCTGGGAAAATGAAACCTAAAGATTTACGACTGATTGGTTATGCCTTGATGCTAATAGGTGGGGGATTGACCTTTGCTGTTTATTTTAAGTTATTGGTATTAGGAAAGTTTTTGTTTGCGGCTTATGGCCCCGTTATTATCGGTTATATCTTAGTCGTTATGGCTCGACGTCAGCAGAATAAATTAAAGTAATAGCAATCAAGTTTAGAACATTATAGATATGGAAATCAGAAAAAACGAAAGCCAATTGGTTTGTATTGCGAAGTTTATTGCAGTTTCAGGTGAAGTTAATGATTTGATTAAAAATCTACACGCCCTTATTCCTGTTACGCTTCAAGAGGGTGGATGTATTCGTTATGAATTGAATCAGTGTATTGATGATGAGAATAGAATCACTTTTATTGAGAAATGGTTTGATCAAAAGACTTTTAATGCACATTGTGCAACACCTTATATTGCAGCGTTTTTTAATGAGGGGAAACCCCTTCATGTTAAGGAATTTGAGGTAACGCTTCATAAAGAAATTCTAAAATAAGGATTCATATAACTACAGAATTTTCATAATTAACAGAAAGTTTAGAGTCTGTGTATTCTGGGAATTTTAAAACTTCCTGTAAATAAGAAAAATAAAGGCTACTGAAATTAAATTCAGTAGCCTTTTTCATTTTGCATATAAGGGATTAAAGAGGAATGTTTCCGTGTTTCTTTTGAGGCTTGTGTTCATTAATGGTAGCATAGAACCAATGGAAAAACAACTGACGGTCAAACTTAAAAGGCCTTACATTCCAGCTAATAGATTCTCTGCTTTATTTCTGATAAAAGCATAGTTTAGGTTACTGAGTGCATTGAATTTTGCAGCTTTAGTACATAACTTTTTAGCCTTTTCGTTGTCACCTTTGTATTTGTAGGCCAGGGCCATTCTGTAGAGATTATATGGGTTTTGCTGATTAGCTTGCTGGAGTTCTTCCGTTGCTTTATCGTAATCTTTTTCTTCAAGAGCAATTATGCCGGCTAATTGGTGAGAGAATCGAATCAGATTTAGATTTTTCATAGCTTCAGCCTGTTTTCTAAATTCCTCAGATTTGGCTTTTGCGGTCACAAAATCTTTTTTCATCGATGCCACATATCCTGCATTATAGAGGTAGAATCGTTTAAAGTTTTCTTTCACCTCATTTTTAAGATTAGATTCTTCAATGACTTGAACGGCCTTATCAAATTTTGCCATTGCTTTATCGTAGTTTCCCATTTCAAGTAGAACATCACCCATATTCATAAGATCTCGAGACATAGCTCCAGCATCTTCAATCTTTTCGTCTAAATCATATTTATTCTTTAGCTCCATTAATGCCTGATCTAAATGACCTTCATCCACATAAGAAACAGCCATAGCAAAGCAAGCATTACTTCGTTCCCCATCATTGTGCGCCATATCGTAGTATTTCTGAAGCTGTTTTCTTGCCTCCACGTGTTTCTTTTTGTAGTTCAGGTTTGAGGCAATACCGGCATATGAGATAATAAAATTTGGATCCAGATCCAGAGCTTTATTATAATGCTCAATCGATTTGTCATATTTACCCATTTTCATCAATAGCTCCGCATAAGAATCCTGGGGGTTGGGATCATCGGGAATGAGTTCTGCATATTTTTTAAAGGCTTTTTCTGCTTCGGAATAATTTTCTAAAAACATATAGGCATAACCCATAATATTATAGGGTGGGGAAAAATCAGGAGCAATTTTTGTTGCTTTCTTAAATGCTTCAATTGCTGGTTCCCATTCTTGTTGCCCATTGTAACTTAGACCTAATAAATAGTGAGAGCGTTCATCATTAGGGTAGGCTTCCACCAGTTTCTGGAAGTATTCCCTTTGTTTCAGCGGTTTCGCATCATTATAAAGAGCATTCCATCCTATAATCTGTAGGCGTTCGCCTTCTGAAACATGATCAACTAAAGCTACAGCTATGTTGAAGTATTCATAAAATTCTTTCGTACTTGCTTGGACGAAGGATAAGTTTAAGTAGGCCATTGCGAAATCAGGATCTGCAGCTATCGCTTTTTCGTAGTATGGAATACTTTCCTCGTTAAGGTATTTATCAGAAAGTGCAAGCCCCTGCAAATAATGGTTTAGAGCTTCATCTGAAGAAGTTGTGATAGGTATTTTGCCCTCGTCTTTTACAGTCCAGGCGATCATCATAAATAGAAGAGGAATGATCGTGAGTGTTAGTAGATAGCTTTGTAAATGA
>NZ_JBFFKR010000329.1:0-3361 GCF_041555295.1 Ancylomarina sp.
AAGATCAATGCTAATATTGGAAATTCTCCTGTTGATTCAAGTATCGATAAAGAAGTTGAAAAAGCAGTATGGGCTTTTCGTTGGGGCGCCGATACCATTATGGATTTAAGTACAGGTGATAATATTCACCAAACACGTGAGTGGATTCTTCGCAATTCGCCTGTGCCTGTCGGAACGGTGCCTTTATATCAAGCTTTGGAAAAAGTTAAAGGCAAATCTGAAGATTTAAGCTGGAAAGCATTCCGCGAAACCCTGATTGAACAAGCCGAACAAGGTGTTGACTATTTCACCATTCACGCAGGATTGCTTTGGCGTCATATCCGTCATACAATTAAACGAACAACGGGTATCGTGTCGCGCGGTGGAGCCATAATGGCTAAGTGGTGCATGTACCATCATCAAGAAAGCTTTTTGTATACACACTTTGATGAGATTTGTGATATTCTAGCCAAGTACGATATTGCCATTTCTTTAGGTGATGCCTTGCGTCCAGGATCCATTGCCGATGCTAATGATCGTGCTCAATTTGCAGAACTAGAAACTCTAGGTGAGCTTTGTCAGCGCGCTTGGGACAAAGGTGTACAAGTTATGATTGAGGGTCCTGGTCATGTACCCATGCATAAGATTAAGGAGAATATGGAACTGCAAGAGAAATACTGTCATAACGCACCATTCTATACCTTAGGCCCTATCACAACAGATATTGCTCCTGGTTACGATCACATTACTTCTGCAATTGGAGGTGCCATGATTGGTTGGTTAGGAACGGCTATGCTTTGCTACGTCACACCTAAAGAGCATTTAGGCTTACCGAATAAGGACGATGTAAAAGTGGGTGTCATTACCTACAAGATTGCGGCTCATGTTTCTGATTTAGCAAAAGGTTTTGTTGGTGCTCAGGTTCGTGACAACGCCATGAGTAAAGCTCGTTTCGAGTTCCGCTGGAAAGATCAGTTCTGCATTGCTTTAGATCCTGAGACAGCTATGAAGTATCATGACGAAACACTTCCTGATGAGGGATCTAAGCAATCACACTTTTGCTCCATGTGTGGTGAACATTTCTGCTCGATGAAAGCCAGTCGGGATGTACGTGATATGGCTGCAAAAACAGAACAAAAACGAAAAGAATTCCAGGAAGCTGGTGGCGAGGTTTATAATTAAACATTTTTCATCTTGCAAGTAAATCAAAACGCCCTGCTTAATTTATAAGCAGGGCATTTTTTTTTATATAAAATGATTAATCTTGAAGGATAATTATTTTCTTCATTATAATCTCCTCGTCCAATTCAATCTTCAAAATATACATTCCTGACTTAAGAGATAAATTGAAGAAAGTCTTTTTCTCATAAAGTTTCTGACTATAAGCAGCCTGACCACTCAAACTTATTATACTGAGAGTAGCAGCATTGACAGGACGTTTATTCAATTCAAGATAAAAAGCTCCCTTTGAAGGATTAGGATATAAAGAAACATTCACTTCTTCAGAATCTATTTCTTCGATTCCTGTCACATTATCAACACTAATTGTCACAGAAACCTCTTCTGAATACAACTCACCATCATTGACTATTAAGGTGAAAACATAATCTGTTAATGTACTCACATCAGGAGCAATAAAAGTAGGCATAGGATCATGAATATGTGAAAGTTTAATTCCTTCAGGAGCATACCAAATAAAATCTAAATAATCACCATCGGGATCATAAGAGCTCCATGCATTTAGTTTCACTATTGAGTTATCAGCTACTGTTTGATTTTCACCAGCGATAGCAATTGGTCTCTCATTTATATCCTTAACCAAAATCATCACATCTTCCTCCTCTGAAATACGAATTCCATCTGAAACACAAATTCCTAATGTGTATGTCTTTTTAAGCTCATAATCAAGCTTGCTATTATCAGCTAAGCTTATTTCTCCTGTAGAAGGATTGAGTGCAAACAACTTATCTTCATTCCCAGTCATAATTATCCATTCTCCAAAGCTGGTCCCATCCAGAGGATCAGTTGCAAGCAATGTTCCAATGGAAGTTCCATTACTTGCATCCTCAGAAACAGAAAATGTTTGACTTGCACTTACAACTGGTACGTGAGATGTAATTGTAACAAGCGCAGTCGCCGAAGACGAATTTGCATTCAGATCTGTTACTGTAAGCGTCACTGTATTTTCACCCTCATCAGATACATCAAACTCCGCTTTATCCAAACTCATCGTCGAGATGGAACAATTGTCCGATGAGCTATTATCAATATCCGCTGGTACGATGCTTGCATACCCCTTGGCATCCAACTGAACTGTGATATCCTGAGTTAACACAACGGGATTAGTAACATCATTAATCACAACATTCTGAGTCACATCGAACTCATTTCCATTTCCATCATCAAAGTTCCAAGTAATGACATGGATTCCCTGAGTGCTGTAACTTAATGCATCGGATGTGGTACCGGTGATTATTCCAGCACAAACATCACTTGTTGTAGGTGCCGTTGCTGTAGCGGAACATTCACCAGTAACATCTGCCAGTGTTGGTGTTGCCGGCTTGGTAACATCATCAATCACGACATTTTGAGTCACATCAATATCATTTCCATTTCCATCATCAAAGTTCCAAGTAATGATATGGATTCCCTGAGTGCTATAGCTTAATGCATCGGTGGTTGTTCCCGTAATGGTTCCACTGCAATTGTCACTTGTTGTGGGTGCCGTTGCTGTAGCGGAACATTCACCTGTAACATCTGCCAATGTTGGTCTTACTGGATCCGTCACATCATCAATCACGACATTCTGAGTCTGCGTAATGACATTCCCATTACCATCATCATAAGTCCAGGTAATCGTATGGGTTCCCTGGGTACTGTATGTTAATAAATCAGATGTTGTTCCAATAAGCGTACCTGCACAATTACTGGTTGCCGTTGGAATAACCGATACAGTCGCAGAGCATTCTCCAGTCACATTTGGCAAGGTCGCTAAATCGGCCACAGGTGTACTGCAATTAATTACAGTAAGCGTACAGGTTATATCTGCTGAAGTATAATAACCATCGGCAGCCTGTGTAGCAGTAATTGTTGTAGTCCCGGCCAATAGGGGCGAAATGGTATTCCCACTGATGCTGGCAACAGCATTGTCTGAACTGGTATAGGTAAAAGTACCATTGCTATTGGACGAAGGTGCCGTTATGGTAAAATTTGAGCCAACAACACCAGTTAAATCGGAGAATGATGAAAGTGTTGATGGTCCACTAACGGTAATGGTGAATGCCTGATCTACTGAACCAACATTATTACTCGATCTTAATACTACATTGTGAGCTCCAATATCCGAAACCAAAGGCGTACCCGATAAAACAAAACCGGGAGC
>NZ_JBFFKR010000330.1:0-3328 GCF_041555295.1 Ancylomarina sp.
ATCTCTTTTTAGTGAGAATCAAACATTAGATATTTGAATTACAAGAATAAGGGTTTGAGTTAATATTCTCTATTGAGATTAAAACTTGAACCCTTTTTTTATGCCAAATAAATCATTCGTAAAAAACTCCATTTTTACTTGCTATTTTCTTGCAATAAGGTGAGCAAGATTCATCATTTTTGTTATCTTTGTTTATCTCAATAGAATTTAGTTTGGACTGACGTAATGTACTGATTGTTAGAAAAATTAATCGTTTTTAATTAGCCTAATTGTCTCCATTGTGGACTGAACTATTTTGAGATCAAACTTCGAATGTTTAGAATCTGTAATAGAGATTCTTTTTTTTTGAAAAAGAATGTTCTTTTTCAGACTTCTTCAAAATAATACTAAAGATCTGATAAATGAGTGATTTAGAAAATGTGAATAATGAAAATGCCGACTATTCAGCGAATAGTATTCAGGTATTAGAAGGCTTGGAAGCGGTTCGTAAGCGTCCTTCTATGTATATTGGTGATGTTAATGTAAAAGGTTTACATCACTTGGTTTACGAGGTTGTCGATAACTCCATTGATGAGGCTATGGGGGGCTACTGTAACAATATTGCAGTCTTCATTAATGAAGATAACTCTGTTACGGTAAAGGATGATGGACGTGGTATTCCTACTGAGCTTCATGAAAAAGAGAATAAGTCAGCCTTAGAGGTTGTTATGACCGTTTTGCACGCAGGAGGTAAGTTTGATAAGGATTCTTATAAGGTTTCTGGTGGTTTACACGGTGTGGGTGTTTCTTGTGTAAATGCTTTATCTATTCTTTTGCAAGCAGAAATTCATCGTGATGGAAAAATCTATTTGCAAGAATATTCAAAAGGAAAACCACTTGCAGATGTTCGTGTTATTGGAGAATCAGATCATACTGGAACTAACATCACGTTTAGACCCGATGATTCTATTTTTCTAGTTACAGAGTATAAATATGATATTTTAGCAGCTCGTTTGCGTGAGTTAGCTTTCCTGAATAGAGGGATTACACTAGAGCTTACAGACAAAAGAGATGTTCTTGAAGATGGATCATTTAGATTTGAAAGTTTCCATTCAGAAGAAGGTTTAAAAGAGTTTGTTCAGTATTTAGATGGTACTCGTGAACGTCTTATCGAAGATACGATTCATGTTTCAATTGATAAAAATGATGTTCCTGTTGAAATTGCATTGCAATACAACACATCATTCTCTGAGAATATACATTCGTATGTGAATAATATCAATACGATTGAAGGTGGAACTCACCTAACAGGTTTCCGTCGAGGTTTAACCAGAACCCTAAAGTCTTTTGCAGATAAATCAGGCATGTTATCGAAGCTTAAGTTTGATATAGCAGGTGATGACTTTAGAGAAGGTTTAACAGCGGTTGTATCTGTAAAAGTTGCAGAACCTCAGTTCGAGGGTCAAACAAAAACAAAATTAGGAAACTCAGAAGTCAGTCTTGCAGTTGATCAGGCTGTAAGCACGATGTTAGCTAATTATTTGGAAGAACATCCAAAAGATGCCAGAACTATTGTTCAGAAGGTTATTATGGCTGCTACTGCTCGTCATGCAGCACGAAAGGCAAGAGAACTAGTACAACGTAAGACGGTATTAGGTGGTTCTGGTTTGCCAGGAAAACTATCTGACTGTTCTGATAAAGACCCAGCCAACTGTGAAGTATTCCTTGTCGAGGGAGATTCGGCGGGTGGAACTGCTAAGCAAGGTCGTGATAGAAAATTCCAGGCTATTTTGCCCCTTAAAGGTAAAATCCTGAACGTTGAGAAAGCCATGCAGCATAAGGTTTTTGAAAGTGAAGAAATCAAGAATATTTTCACAGCACTGGGTGTTACTATTGGAACCGATGAAGATAGTAAGGCTGCTAATATGGATAAGCTGAGATATCATAAGATTGTTATCATGTGTGATGCCGACGTTGATGGTAGTCATATTGCGACACTTATTATGACCTTCTTTTTCCGTTACATGAAATCATTAATTGAAAATGGTTACTTGTATATTGCGACTCCTCCTTTGTATTTGGTTAAAAAAGGAAAGAATCAGCAGTACTGTTGGAATGAAGATCAGAGACTGAAACTAATTGAAGAATGGGGTGGAGGAAAAGAAACTGCTATGCACATTCAACGTTACAAAGGTCTTGGAGAGATGAGTGCTGATCAGTTGTGGGAGACTACAATGAATCCTGAGGCAAGAACATTACGTCAGGTTACCATTGAAAATGCTGCTGAAACTGATCGTGTTTTCTCTATGTTGATGGGCGATGAGGTTCCACCTCGTCGTGAGTTTATCGAACAGAATGCCACTTATGCCAATATCGATGCATAAGTGTTGCATCTAATAATAAAGAATTCAATTTGAGTTTTTATATAATGGCCCTTGTGACTTGTTCACGAGGGCTTTTTGTTTAAAGAAAATACAACTATGAATAAAAATATATGTGTCTTTTGCTCATCAAGTGATTACTTGGCAGATAAATACTATGAAGCCGCTAAAGAACTCGGAAGCGCGATTGGTAGCTCAGGAAACCATATCGTATATGGAGGTACGAATGTTGGTTTAATGCACGCATCAGCTTTAGCAACTAAAAAATCAGGTGGTAAAGTCATCGGTGTAATTCCTGAGTTGATTCAGTCAAAAGGAATTGCATCTGACTATGCGGATGAGTTAATAGTGACTTCAGATATGAAGGAACGAAAAGAGGTGATTCGAGAAAAATCAGATGCTTTTATTGCTCTACCTGGTAGCTTCGGAACTCTTGAGGAGATAATGGAGGTGATTACTTTAAAACAATTGGGTTACCATTCCAAGGCAATTGTGTTTGTTGATGTGGATGGTTTTTATTCAGCTTTAAAAGCTCAATTCGATATGCAATATCAAGACCATTTTGCAAATGAATCTTTCCGTCAGATGTATGTTTTTGTCAATAATGCAGAAGAAGCATTAGAATATATTAACAACTATGCTGTGGTCGATCAGGTGGCGAAATGGGACTAGATTCTAATTCTGAGATATATAATGTGCCTTCAGTTCTTCATGAAATGAAGGCTCTTTTTTTTGTGCAATTTTCCCTTTTAAATGTCAAGCTTACCATCGAAAACAAAGGTAGCTGGTCCTTTTAGCCAAATATTCTCAAATTTGTCATTCCCTTTGTGATCAAAGAAAACTTCTAAGTTTCCACCTTTGGTTTTAACAAAGAAATGATTGCTTTCAGTATTGAATTGTTGTTTTGCTGAAATACAAGAAGCAACAACACCTGTTCCACATGAATAGGTTTCGTCTTCTACGCCACG
>NZ_JBFFKR010000331.1:0-3296 GCF_041555295.1 Ancylomarina sp.
TCAGGGTCTGTTCCTCACTCGCTCTACAGGCAATCACCTGTATGATTCCCTTATCGCTAATGGCATGTTGGGCATTCTGAATCAGATTGACCAAAACCTGAACCAAGAGTTTTTCATCAGCCTCAATCGATAGATCATCAGTCTCAATGGAGAAATCGTATTGAATACGCCTGTCTTCATCCAAAACAAGCAAGGCCTTTACATGCTCAAATAAATGCCTTAGACTCATCCGCTTAAATTGTGGTTTCGGAATTCGAGTCAATTGACGGTAGTTATCTACAAAATGCATCAACCCTTCCCCTTGCTCTTGAATCACTTGCAAACCCAAACGTGTTTTAGACAGGTTTTTCTCTCCAATAACCGATTGGGCATCGATCTGAGAATAGGTGCGAGCCAAAGTCTCCGAAAGGGAGGTTAAAGGCGCAATGGAGTTCATGATCTCGTGAGTCAGGACCGAAATTAATCGCTGCCAGGATTCCAGTTCAGTGGCATCCATTTCACTTTTAATATCTGAGAAGGAAAGCAGTTTCCAATTGTCTGTATTAAGCTTGATACGGGTACAAGAAACAAGCAGATGCAAAGATTTTTGATTCACTGAGGTTTTCAGCACCCGACTCTCTCCTGCTTTGATGCTTTGAAAGAGTTCAACCAAATTTGGATCCGTTTTTAAGAGAGCTTTTATACTCACCAGGTGATGAACACCTAAAAGTTCACGACCTTTTCGATTAATATTCTCAACCAATCCCTGAGCATTAAAGGTGAGAATACCCACAGCTGCATTCTCGATAATGGCATCGCTCACGATCTCCTTTTGCTGGTATTTCACACGCAGGTTCTTGATAATCTGATTCACAGCCTGCATGCTATCGCGCAAGTCGTTAAAGGATTTCCCCTCGCCTATATGCTGCAAGTTAAGAGCCGTTTCATCATTCTTAACCACCAGGAAAAATTGACTCAGCAATCTATTAGTAGAGTTCAAATAATGGGTCAAACGGTAAATTAGATAAATAATGAGTGCCAATGGTGCAAAAGCAAGAAAAGGATACGGACTCACCCATATTAACCAGCCCATGAAAACAGAAAGAAAGCAAATCAGACTTAGTCTTAAAATCAATTGGATGAAGAGCTTCTTATAGATCATACTTCTTCAGTTTATTATAAAGTGTGGGACGGGTAACACCCAATTCATTAGCAATACGACTCATATTACCAGAATGATGTTCCAAAGCCATAGCAATCATCTCTTTTTCCATATCGGCCAAACTAGCCGCCTGATAATTATTTTTACTCTTAGGGGCTTGATGAAATAGAAATTCATCGGCCATTAGTTCTTTATTATCAGTTAGAATCACCGCCTTCTCGATGGTATGCTGTAATTCCCTCACATTTCCTGGCCAGGCATATTGCATCAGTTTATCCACCGTTTTAGTCGAAAAACGAAGCTTGGGCTTATTGTACTTCTGAGCATACTTGCGTAGATAAAATTCAGCCAATACGGCAATATCTTCTCCCCGTTTGCGTAATGGTGGCACATCGATATGAATGGTATTAATTCTGTAGAGTAAGTCTTCGCGGAATTCGCCATCAGCAACCATTTGTATCAAATCTCTATTGGTCGCGCACACCAAACGAATATCAATTTCTCTGATTTGATTATCACCCAATCGAATCAGTTGGCGGGTTTGTATAACAGATAGTAGTTTAGCTTGCATGGCTAAAGACAAATTCCCAATCTCGTCGAGAAACAGGGTTCCTCCGGAAGCCAATTCGAATCGACCTAACTTATTAGCTTTTGCATCGGTAAAAGCACCTTTGGTATGCCCAAACAATTCACTTTCGAATAAAGATTCGGAAACGGCTCCCATGTCAACGCTTATCAGCACAGCATCTCGCCTTGCCGACTGAGCATGAATTTCTCTGGCAATCAACTCTTTTCCGGTTCCATTCTCACCCAATATGAGAACATTCACATCGGTAGCCGCGACTTTATATATGATTCTATTCAAATCGAACATCACTTTCGATCGACCAATCATTCGAGTCTCATTCTGATTCAAAACCTGAGTCAAAGTCTGTTTTTCCCCTTCCAGTCGATCAATCTTTTGTTTGGACTGCCGCAACTGAATGGCCGTTTTGATGGTCGTGATCAGCTTTCGATTATCCCAGGGTTTCAGCACAAAGTCGACCGCTCCCATCTTAATGGCTTTTACGGCCAATTCCACATCACCATAAGCGGTCAGAAGAATAATACTGAGTTTCGAGTCGAACTCCAATATTTTATTCAACCAAAAGATCCCTTCGTTACCCGTATTTACCCCTGCGGAAAAGTTCATATCCAATACTACCACATCAACAGCGTAAGTCTTGAGAGTACTTAATAAACTATTCGGGTTAGATAAAGTGATGACTTCCTCGAACTCATCCTGGAGCAGGAGCTGTAAGGCCACCAAGACAGATTTTTGATCGTCGATAATTAAGATTTTACCAGTAGACATAATTTTATAACTTTAGCTTTTCAAAAGTAAAAATTATTAACAAAGATTATCACATAGTGTAAAATAATCTTACAGTCATTTTTATTTTATTTACAATTGAATTGCACTGCAACAGCGATTTAAGACGACAAACATCTGATTATCTAGATTTAGAGTCTTATGGCATACCGATTGAATAATTGATTTGGAACATAAAGATTTAATCAGGAATAAAAACTTGATCGTCATCCAATCAATAAAATAATCGTATCACAAAATTAATAGCATGATTAAGATAGAAAACCTAAGCAAAAGATTCCAAACCGAGGAAGTTGAGACCACCGCTCTCAATCAAATCAGTCTCGATATAAAAGAAGGTGAATTTGTGGCCATTATGGGGCCTTCGGGTTGTGGTAAATCTACCCTACTCAATATATTGGGCATGCTCGACTCTCCAAGTTCAGGTAATTATTATTTTAACGATCAGGAGGTCGGCAATCAAAAGGAAAAACAACGCAACATCATCCGTAAGGGTAATATCAATTTTGTATTCCAAAGTTTTAACCTGATTGACGAGCTCAATGTTTTTCGTAATGTAGAATTACCCCTCAACTACCTTAATGTAAGCAAAGTTGATAAAAAGGCCAGAGTTTTAGAAGTTCTGGATCGAATGAAAATTGGACATCGCAAACACCATTACCCACAACAACTATCGGGTGGACAGCAACAACGTGTGGCCATTGCCCGAGCCGTATCTGCCAAGCCCAAACTTCTACTTGCCGATGAACCCACAGGTAACCTGGATTCTAAAACAGGACTAGA
>NZ_JBFFKR010000332.1:0-3241 GCF_041555295.1 Ancylomarina sp.
CGATAATAAGGCCTGAAACGTTACCCATCTTAGCATTGACATTTTTGGGCGATTCTTCTGCAAAATTAATAAAGGGATACAGTATCAGAATGGCTACAAATAGAATTCTTCTCATAATTATTTTTTTAGGTCGGTTTTGATTTATAACTATAGGACTACACCATAGGTTTTTTAGTTACACGATAGGTTTAGAATTAACGTTTCTTAACAGCTAAGATTGAAACAGATTCCAATGCTTGATGGTAAAGACTTCTTTTAAAACCAACATATCATCACCCCACCATTCATATTTAGTGCCAAAAGATGTATTATGCACAAAATCAAGACAAAACAATTATTAGAATTTATTTCCCTGTTCGATTTCGAACATCTCATGTACGCTTTTGAGTCTTAAAAAGTCACTCTCAGATGATTCAATAGCCGCCCGAAAAAAACCTGACAGAGTCTTTTCCGACTAGCTAGCGCTTATATTTTCCGATTAAATTAATGAGGGTGTTCAAAAAGTAGAATCTTATACTATTCAACGACTTTTCACCCTTAAATTCCCTAAAGGGAAGTCGTTGAAATTCAGTTTCCCTTTAGGGTCGGGGTAAAACTGAATTTCATTTTAGTACGAAATAATTACTTTTTGGACACCCTCTTATATTAAAACACCCCAGATCAAATTCTGAACTGGGGTGTTAATAACTTTTCTTTCAATAAAATTAGAACTACTGTATTAGTTCTATAAATTCTTCCTCCGAAATAGTTTTGATTCCGAACTTCTCAACCTTCTCCAATTTACTTGGCCCTACTTTCTCTCCAGCCAAAAACAAGTCCGTTTTCTTAGAGATTGAACTGGTATTCTTACCACCATTCTGCTCAATCATAGCCTTCAGTTCGTCTCTGGAGTGCAGTTTAAAACTACCCGATATCACTATAGATAAACCTTCTAGCTTATTGGTTTGATTGTCCAATTCCTCTTGGCCTAATTCAAATTGCAAACCATGAGCAATCAATTCGTTTACCAAATTATTTTGAGCTTCATCTTCGAAAAATAAAATGATGCTTTTCGCTATCTTATCTCCAATTTCATCAATTCCAACTAATTCTTCCAGGCTGGCTTCTTTCAATCGCTGAATAGATGTTAAGGTTTTAGCCAATTTCTTAGCCACCGTTTGTCCTACATGGCGGATTCCCAATGCGAATAAGACTTTATCAAAAGGTACATTTAAAGATTCCTTGATACTCCCCAAAATACGATCTGCTGATTTCTCACCCATACGATCAAGAGGAAGCAAATCCTCTTTCTTCAACTTATACAGATCGGAGATATTTTTCACCAAACCATTCTGATACAGGAGTTCGATGGTTTCCTCTCCAAGTCCATCAATATTCATGGCCTTACGACCAATAAAGTGCTCAATTCGCCCTGTAATTTGTGGTGGACAAGACACAGAGTTGGGACAGTAATGATTGGCTTCCCCCTCTAGACGAACCAATTTGGTTTCACAAACCGGACAATTCTCAATAAACTCGATCTTCTCAGCATTCGCATCTCGCTGATCCACATCAACACCTACAATCTTTGGAATAATCTCGCCACCTTTTTCGACATACACCGAATCGTGAAGATGTAAATCGAGATTTGCAATAATGTCTGAGTTATGCAGCGAAGCTCGCTTAACAACTGTTCCTGCCAATTGAACAGCATCCAAATTTGCGACAGGCGTAATAGAACCTGTACGACCAACCTGGTAAGTCACAGAATTCAATCGTGTAGCCACTCGCTCTGCTTTAAACTTATAGGATATGGCCCAACGAGGCGATTTAGCTGTGTAACCCAATTCTTCTTGCTGATCCAGAGAATTCACCTTAATCACAATGCCATCGATAGGCACTGGTAATTCTTCTCGCTTAGTATCCCAATATTTGATAAAATCCAGCACCTCATCAATAGAATTGCATAGCTTACTATCATCAGATATCTTAAACCCCCAAGATCGGGCTAGCTCCAAATTTCTAAAATGATCGCGGGCAGGTAATTGTTTCCCCAATAAATAATAGAGATAACAATCTAACTGACGCTTGGCTACAACAGATGAATTTTGCATTTTCAAACTCCCTGAAGCCGCATTTCTTGGATTGGCAAAAGGACTCTCTCCTTGCTCTTCGCGCTCAACATTTAATTGGTTGAAAACATGGAATGGCATCATTATTTCACCACGAATCTCAAATTCATTAGGGTAATCATTGCCTTGTAAGCTTAAAGGAATCGCTTTAATGGTTTTCACATTAGTGGTCACATCATCGCCCTGAACACCATCACCACGTGTTAAGGCTTGCACCAATTTTCCATTTTTATATTTTAGACTAACAGATGTACCATCGTATTTCAATTCACACACGTATTGAATCTTCTCTTCGGTCAATTTTTGAATTCGAGTTTCAAAATCACGAATATCCTCTTCAGAATAGGTATTTCCTAATGAGAGCATTGGGTACTCATGAGCAACTTGCTTGAATTCTAAATTGATATCGCTACCAACTCGCTGACTTGGTGAATTCTCATCTGCATATTCAGGAAATTTCTTCTCTAAAGTTAACAGTTCATTCATCAGCATATCAAACTCAAAATCGCTGATAGTTGGCTGTGAAAGAATGTAATAGTTATGGTTATGTGTATGGAGTTGCTCTCGTAATTCGGATATACGTCGCAAAGCTTCAGTCTTATTCATAGTTCAGTTGAAAATTTATAATCTAGGCCATAAAAATAGTAATAGATCTTAAGAATACGATGCCTACATCCTTCCAAATTTAATCAATTTATTAGAACCCATCCGCCTTTCATATTCATTGATTATTGATAAAATATAAATCAAAATATTATCTTTCGTAAAATCAAGACTGAAGCCTTTTTCAAGTCTATTTTACCGACAATAATAAGCATCTAACCGATTAGTCATCATATAATAAGTCTATCTAAAGTATCTTAGCAGTAGAAAAACTAAAATTATCGCATTATGAATAAAGATAGAAGACCTTTAGTTGTTGGATTAACACTCATCATCATTGGAATCGTAATACTACTTAGTAATATTGATTTCTTACCAAGAAACATTCATCACTATATTTTTCGTTGGGAAAGTTTTCTAATTCTAATTGGTCTTTTAATGATCATTGTTAGAGGACGAATTTTTAGTGGTATTGTAGTTCTTGCTGTTGGCGCTTATTTTTTAGCCGATGATCTTTTTATACTTTC
>NZ_JBFFKR010000333.1:0-3215 GCF_041555295.1 Ancylomarina sp.
AGAGTATTTCCCGACAGTTGATCACCAAATCCTACGATAATATTGAGCAAGAGCTAAAGAAATACAATTCCAAAAAGGAACGCGCACGCTTGTTCGAAGATTTTGATCGGATTTTCCTGAAGTTATTTCCTGATTTTATACAGCGATTCAATCAGCTTTTCGATGAAAAGGATCGTATATTTTTAAAGGACCATTTATCTCTAAACACCGATCTTAGAATCTTTGCATTAATTCGAATTGGTGTAGCCGATAGCGAGAAAATAGCCAGCATCCTTAACCTCTCAGTCAACACCATTTACACCTATAAAACTAAGATCAGGAATCGCTCCATTTATCCCAATGAAGAGTTTGATTTAAAGGTGATGGCTATAAAATCTGTTTAGTTAGAATACTGATTCTTTGACAAGAAAATGCCCCAATTAACATTGTAATTGGAGCAATAATTATTTTGAAATAAAGTAATTAATTAGAAACGATAAGCTACCGATAACAAGACCGATGAACTGTCAAAACCATAATTGAAATTGGAATAATCACTCTTATGTTTGCCAAATGTATCTGTGGTAGTTGTTGATTCACTAATTGAATAATTTAAATAAGGCATGATTTCAGCCCCAAAGATAAACTGGTCATTTATTTTATAATTTAAGCCTAAGACTAAATTAATCCCAGGGCTGTAACTGTTTTCTTTTACTTCATACCCGTATCCATTTTCTGTATTATGGCCAGTATATTTGTCGTAACGATAACCAAAAGAAAGGTCAGCACCATACCTGAATTCTACTTTTTCTGATACAAGTCTACGGTATTCTTTTCCAACTTTTAAACTGAATCCAAATCTTTTGAAATCAGCATTATCATTATTGAATTCAGCATCTGTATTACTTCCTGAAAATGATAATGCATTGAATCTCCACAATTCCTTAGTTGTACCTACTTTGTAAGAAAATCCAAATTCATTCAAATTTTTAAAAGTTAATCCAAGCTCTTTTACTTTAGTTTTTTCTTGAGCCATTATAAAAGTTGAGAGTGTAAGGGCGATTAAAAGAATTCCTATTTTTTTCATATACTTGAAATGTTATATTTGATTTGAAGATTTAAAAGCGATAAGCCAAGGATAACAGGACTGATGAACTGTCAAAACCATAACTGAAATGGTTGTTTTTATTTGTTGTTTTTTCACCATCATTGTCTGTACTTTTACGAAACGAATAGCCTATGCTAGGCATGATTTCAGCACCAAGAATGATATGGTCATTTATTATATAATTTACACCTAGAACCATATTAATTCCAGGGTAGTAATTATTGCTTTTTCCTTCACTTCCAGACATACTACTGCCTTTGTCGTAACTGTATCCAAAAGAAAGATCTGCTCCATACCTAAATTCCATATTTTTGGCTATAAGTTTACGATATTCTTTTCCAACATTGAAACTGAAACCGAAGCTCTTGTTATCCTTATTGTAATCGCCTTCTTCATAGTCTCCACTGCCTCCTGAGAATGATAGAGCGTTGAATCTCCATAAGGATTGTTCTGTACCTACTTTGTAAGAAAATCCAAAACCATCCAGATTCCTAAACGTAAGACCAAGCTCTTTTACTTTAGTTTTTTCTTGAGCCATTACAAAAGTTGAGAGTGTAAGGGCGATTAAAAGGATTATTGTTCTTTTCATGTTTATAAATATTTTATTGATAATTAAAAGATGATTGGGATATAACAATATTCATGCCATTTCTTAATAATATGTTTTATTATTAATACAGTAGGAGGAATTATTTACAGTTCAATTATTTATCTTTTGAGAATTCAAGTCATTCATATCATGTGTGTATATCTCATAAAGTTCTTGTATCAGATCTATATTTATAAGAGTTTTGTGTTTTGTTAAGATGTAGGTTGTTAGTTGTTTAGTTTTAACATGTATCTTTATTCGTCTATATATTGGTTTATATTTTAGTTATTGGAAGTTGAATGCTCTTATTTTGATTATCGAAACAATTAATCAAATTATAAACTCATGAACATTAAAAGACTTTTATTTGGCTTGGTCGTCCTGACAGCTGCCATGGTTTCTTGTAATGGCAATATGCAAAAACAAGAACTTAAATCACCTGATGGTAAAATTGCAATCACGATTAATCTTGAAAGTGGTCAGCCAACTTATCAAGTAAGCTTCGATGGAAAATCAGTGATTGATCCTTCAACATTGGGTTTCGATTTTACCAATATGCCTGCCATAAAATCGGGATGGGAAATTGTATCATCAAAACAAACCAGCAGCAACTCGACATGGGAAATGCCATGGGGCGAAAAGCGCGTGGTTGAAGATCACTTTAATCAACTGATAGTTGCTTTAATTGAAAAAGAAGCTCCTAATAGAAAAATGAATTTAGAGTTCAAAGCCTATAATGATGGGATAGGTTTTAGATATGACTTTCCAGAGCAAGAAGCCATGAAAGAGCTTTTGATTGCTGAAGAGAATACTGAGTTTAATCTGACTGGCGACCATAAGGTTTGGTGGATTCCTGGTGACTGGGATATTTACGAACATCTTTATCATACAACCAAGTTCTCTGAAATTGACGCGACTAAATTGCGTGGACATGCAAGTTTGGCTCAGACCTCAATTCCGAATAATGCGGTGAATACGCCTGTGAGTATGAAAACTGCCGAGGGAATTTATTTAAGTTTCCATGAGGCTAACCTGACAGATTATTCAGGAATGACACTTAAAGTTGATACTTCGAATATGAAGATGGTTTCGACTTTAGTTGGATCAGAAAGAACAAAGTATAAGGTGAAACGATCTTTGCCATTCCATACGCCTTGGAGAACTATTCAAATTGCTGAAAAGGCTGGTGATTTAATTCAATCCGATTTAATTGTAAATCTGAATGAACCCAACAAGATTGGTGATGTTTCGTATTTTAAACCGATGAAGTATGTGGGTATTTGGTGGGACATGCATCTGGGAACCAAAACCTGGGATAAGGCAAGTGGTAATCATGGCGCGACTACTGAATATGCCAAAGAGTTGATCGATTTTGCATCGGAAAATAATATTGGTGGAATTTTGGTTGAAGGCTGGAACACAGGTTGGGAGCACTGGATTGGTTTTGAAGACCGCGAAGGTGTATTCGATTTTGTGACTCCATATGAGGATTACGATTTAAAAGAAGTGGTTCGCTATGGAAAAGAAAAAGGCGTGGAG
>NZ_JBFFKR010000334.1:0-3170 GCF_041555295.1 Ancylomarina sp.
TTCGATCTGTTTCTTAAGGTCTCAAAGCCTTTTACAACCAAACGATCCTTTTCTTCCAAACCAGAAACGATCTGTACCTCTTTAGGATTCTCTAGCCCAAACTGAACAACTCTTTCCTCAGCTAAACCTTTGTTTACCACAAATACGATATTGCCATTCTGTTTGCTTAAGATGATATCCTTAGGAATAACAATTGAATTGTTGGCTTTTGCAACAATGATCTCACCTTTTGCAAACATGCCAGGACGCAATAAAAGCTTAGAGTTATTGATGTTGATAACCGCTTTGAAAGATCTGGTTTCTGAGTTTATTGCGGGTGAAATTTGTGCTAATACGCCACTTAGGGTATCACCCGGAATGGTATAGTTGACGATCTTAACTTTCTGACCCGTTTTAACCGAAGCTATATTTTTTTCAGCAAGATTAATTTCCATAAGAAGCTTGCTGTAATCCATAATACCGAATAGAGGTGAAGCAGCTTCAACTCTCGTATTTTCTGTGTAGTAGTTTAGACTCGTAATTGTGCCTGAAAAAGGCGCTTTGACTTTTAATTTAGCTAAACGATATAAGGCATCTTCATATGCGTATTTTGCATTTATCAAATCGATTTCAGCTTTTTTCACATCAGAAAGAGTAACCCCTCCTTTTTCATACAACGATTGTTGCTTATCGAATCCTTGTTGAGAGATTTGTAGACTCAATTCCTGAGAATTGATTTTGATACTGTTCTCGTATTCCTTGTCCTCAAATGCAATGATTTCAGTTCCTTCTTTTACAAAATCGCCTAAAACAAATTTTCGTCCTGTGATAGGGTTAATTTGTAAGTGATATTTTCCTGCAACTTCACTTTTTACATCTACCGTTTTTACAGGATTCACAGTACCCGTTGTGCTGATGAATTTTTCGATGCTTTTCGTTACAACTTCCTTTACAGAAACCTGTACAGCTATGTCTTTATTGAGATCAGTTGCCGTATCGTTACAAGCTGAAAGTATGGCAACACTTAAGATTAAGAAGGCGATTCGTTTCATTGTTATGGCGTTTGTATGGGTTATCATGATTTAATTGGTGATTAGTCTTTGATCAAATTTTCTTGTAACTCCTGAGGAACAAAAGATCTGTTGGATTCGAAATCCCAAAGGGATTGAATTTTCAAATTAAGCAGTTCGAGCTTGTAGTTGATTAGGGAGTTTGCGAGGTTCATTTTCTTTTCAGAAAGCTGATTTTGGAAGCGTTCCAAATCGATACTCGTTAAGTCACCATTTCTATAGCGCTCTAAATTGATATCGTAGGTGAGTTCAGCATTCTTTTGATTTTGCTCAGCAATTTCGATTTGCTGTACCAGGTTTTTCATGTTTCGGTAGATCTTTCGAATATTGATAGTGATATCGTTCTTTAAACTATTCATATCAATTTCGCGACTTTCTATCTCTAGTTCGGCAGCTCTGATTCGAGCTTTTCTTTCTCCCCAATCGAAAATTGGAATCGAGAAGGTAACTTCAACCTTAGGACTTTTGGTAGGCTTATTGTAAACTTTTCTCCATTGCTCATTGTTTCCCATTAAACCAACTGAAAGACCAACATTACCTTTAAACTCATTTGTTGATGAGGTTTCAATTAAATCGAATCGGGCATTATTTAAATTGATTTGTTTTTGAGTCAATTCCAACCTCTGGCTTAAACCGTTTTGAATTGCTTTCTCAAGGTCTACGATGACAGGAATATATTTGATGTCGGTACTCACTGCAACATCTTCGTATAGAGAGATTCCTAAAAGGAGTTTAAATTCATCTTTTGCATTTTCAAGATCCACACGTTTATTATCAAGATTTGATTGACTTGTTGCGTAATTCAGTTCTGCCTGATAAAGTTCTTCCTTAGCCGATAGTCCACCTTCAACCTTACTGACAATAATCTCTTTACTTACTTTTTGATTTTCAAATTCCTCCTTGGCAATTTTCAAAGCCATTTGTTTTTGATATATCGAGTAAAATGCTTGGTTCACTTGTCTTTCCATATTCAGCATTTGTATGGAGTAGGAAAGGGTTGCATTCTCAAGATTCAACTCATTTCGGGTTAAATCCATCTTGGTTTTGTTATATGTAAATACGGGTTGATCAAATTTTATTTTTAGATCGTTATTATAACCCTCGTATGAGGAAGCACTAGCTTCGGAGAAATTATCCTGATAACCAAATGAATTTATTAAAGATAATCGGCCTCCCGTATATTTTATGGGTTGCGAAACTGTAAAGGTTCCACCTGCTCCCTTACTTTCGGAGGTGTTCCATTTAGAAAAATATTCGTCGTATGATTCTGTTTTGTTGTAGGATATTGGCGTCACATCAAAAGAAAATCGAGATCTTAATGAAGCCAATTGAGCATTTAATTTCTCCTTGTTTTGCTCCATATTAATCTCCGATTTTTTAATATCGGGACTGTTAGAAAAGGCTATTAAAAGAGCTTCATCAAGTGTGATTTCTTTTTGAGCTTGAGAGCTTAAGGAGCTGAATAAGATTGCTCCGGCACATATGAATGTCTTTATTAATACAAGCTTTAGTTTCGTTCTGATCATGCCTTATATTATTTCTGGTTATTTACTTGTTTTCAACCCATTTGATTGCATCTGCAAAGAGAAATGCACCTTTGGACTTGTTGTTTAATTCAACTTTTGATGTTTCTGGTGTAATGAAATAAGTTCCCAGATAGTTCCATCCATTTTCCAATTCCTGATCACTTTTATTAATCTCCTCGAATCCAGATTCATGATAGATTTTAAAATTATAATCCGTCTTTTTTTGTTGTCTTCTTCGACTATATCCTTTTACCTTTTCGATATGACAGAACACATCGTAATAAGCTCCTTTTTTCAGTTCTGCTTTCCAGGTTGCTGAACGGTCACCTTGTCCTGATTTTGTAAAGAAGGCTGATCGAACATATTTCCCAAAGAAGCCTGAACGGAGTACATTCTTCCATTCATTTGGTGGATTCCATGTACGAAGACGAGAATACTCGTGAGTTGAAATACGCTTTTCATCAATCCATTGTTTCAAATAACTTTTGTTTGATACCTGAACATATTCGAAACCTTTGTCTTCGTTGTCAACAACAAATTCGTTATCGGCAAGAATTCCTTCAAATGCTTCACAATTCTTTACTTCATTGAAAAA
>NZ_JBFFKR010000335.1:0-3129 GCF_041555295.1 Ancylomarina sp.
TATTCTGAATCTGCTGTTAATATAGCTTCGAACTTGCGAATAGATTTTTATTGAATTCCAACTTGTCATCAATAGATGTTAAGAAGTTCATAAAGAGCTTCTGATATTTTGAAAACTGACATACTTGTTTTATTTTAGATTAATTAAAGATAAGAAGTATGAGACGACTAATAATTATATCTTTATTGCTGATGGTATCAGTAATAACAAACGGACAGACGGTGATGAAAAAAGGAAACTATAATAAATTGAATGAGCTTGAAAAGCGTGTGATTCTTAATAAGGGAACAGAATATCCACATACAGGTGAATACGTTAATCACAAAGAGAAAGGCGTTTATGTATGTAAGCAATGTAATTTGCCTTTGTACCGATCTGACGACAAATTTGATTCACATTGTGGGTGGCCAAGTTTCGATGATGAAATTGAAGGAGCTGTTACACATCTACCAGATGCTGATGGAAGACGTATAGAAATCATCTGTTCTAACTGTAAAGGACATTTGGGACATGTATTCAGAAATGAAGGTTTCACAGAGAAGAATACACGTCATTGTGTCAATTCAATTTCATTGAAATTTATTCCTGTGTCAACTAAAGAAAAGATTAGTGATTAACACTACAATATATATTCAGACGCAGATTTTAATGATCGAATATGATCTCTGTGCAAGACTGAAATAGATATTTTTTAAATCATAAAAAATCATATTTAATCAGCGTCTAAACATTCTTTGATCTGCGAGAAAATTTAAATAATAAGGGCAGTTAGTAGCGAATACGCTATTCTAACTGCCCTTGTTTTTACCTTATTACAATTCTGCTTGTTTTGAATGAGTCAGAACTTAAATAGCTTGAGTTTTATTTTTAAGCCAAGCTTTGTGTTTTTCATCCAGTTGCGGTGTCAGGCTGTCATATACTTTTTGGTGGTAATGGTTGAGCCAGTTCTTTTCAAGTTTACTTAGCAGGCTTAAATCTAAAGCTTTGGTGTCAAATGGAAATAGAGTTAGTGTATCGAACTCTAAGAATTCACCATATTCGGTAGTAAGCTTCTCTTTACAAAGAATCAGGTTTTCGTGACGAATGCCATAGGCGCCTTCTTTATAGAAACCAGGTTCGTTTGAAGTAATCATGCCTGGAAGAATAGCTTGCTCTTTTAATTCCTGACGAATACTTTGTGGACCTTCGTGAACGTTTAAGAAACAGCCAACACCATGTCCGGTTCCGTGTCCATAGTTTTTACCATATTGCCAAAGAGCCTGACGCGCTAAAATATCAATATTACAACCTCGAGTTCCCTTAGGAAAAACGGCTAAAGTCATTTGAATCATACCCTTTAAAACCAAGGTGAAATCCATTTTCTCTTCTGGAGTCAGCACTCCTAGAGCTGTGGTACGTGTAATATCTGTGGTACCGTTCATATATTGTCCGCCAGAATCGATAAGAAGAATTCCTTCGGCTTTAATTTCACAATCGGTTTCAGTTGTTGTAGAATAGTGTGGGGACGCACCATGTGCCTTATAAGCAACAATACTACCGAAACTTTCACCCATGAAGTGTTTTTGTCGAGATCTGAATTCTCTAAGCTTATCTATTAGTGTAAACTCAGTAATCGTTGTTTTACCAAGATTCTCTTCGAGCCAACAGAAAAATTGAGTCAAAGCCAAGCCATCTTGAAGCATTGCTTCCTTCATGCCTTTTATCTCAGTCTGATTTTTCTGGCTTTTTAGTAGTTGAGACGGGTTCTCCTTTTCTATAATATTGGCAGTAATAGAGCGGTATATTCTTAAATTACTACGATTACTATCAAGAAGTACATTTTCAGAGCCTCGAAGCTCTTCCAGGTCATTGCAGATTTGGTTATAATCAGATGTAAGAATTCCATCATTATTAAGGTCGAGGATAAGCTTATCATCTAGTTTCGATTGATCTATATAGAGAGTGCATGAATCTTCGTGGATTAAAGCGTAAGCAATCGCAACTGGGTTGAAGTCAACATCCTGACCTCTAAGATTAAAAATCCAAGCAATATCATCAAGACTTCCCACAAAGTGATGCTTGGCATCAAGCTTATGCATTTCATTACGAATGATAGCTAGTTTTTCTTTTCGTGATTTGCCAGCAAATTCTACTGGGTGTTCAAATATTTTGTGATTGGGAAGACTAGGTCTATTACTCCAGATCTCATTGATCAAGTCATCCTCTTCATTGATATGGATAGATAAGTCGCCAAGTTTATTTTTTAATTCTTTGGTTTGAGCAATTGAAAAACAAGTTCCATCGAAGCCAATATTAGCTTCAAACTCTAGCTCAGAAAGTAACCATTGGTATTGGTTTGGTACACCAGTTGCTCCCATTCTAAAAAGATCAATACCACTTCCTTCCAGTTCTTTTTCAGCTTGTAAAAAATAACGAGAATCTGTCCATAAACCTGCTTTTTCACGAGTAACAACTACAGTTCCGGCAGATCCTGTAAAGCCAGATATCCATTGACGAGCAGTCCAGTATTCTGGAACATATTCACTCATATGAGGATCTGAACTGGTTATGATGTAAGCGTGGATTTCTTTTTCTTCCATCAGTGAGCGCAATGCATTCACTCTTTCTAAAATGGTCATAATTAAGTTTCGTTATTGTTTATTCGATAAAAATACGATTAAAGCAATGTTTGACACTAATAATCAGAAGAAAATTTTAAAAGAGAATAAACTTTTATTTTAATTATTAAACTTTAAAGTTTCAAACAAAAAGAATCCCTCTTTCAAAACTGAGAGAGGGATTATGTATATGTAAAAAAGTCTATTGAAGACTCACATTGCCATATTTACTAATCACATGAACATTTGCTTTAGGAGAATCTTTATGACCTATTAGCACCTTGATCTTAGTTTCAGAATTGTTTTTTACTTCTTCTATAACCTGAGAATCGCTTGGGTAGCTAATACCACAATATTTGGTTTCAGCATCTAGCATATAGGATGCCCCTTCTGCAATTGATATGCTACAAGGTACGTATTGATTATCTATGCTAATATTTTCAAAATCTGAAGATACATTGTCAATTTTACAGTTTCCATATCTTAGGGTCAGATTAAGGTTGCGACTTACATTTCCAATCTTGATATCAGA
>NZ_JBFFKR010000336.1:0-3128 GCF_041555295.1 Ancylomarina sp.
ATTATAAAGGTATTAATTGGAAAAATTGATTCAGGAGAAATTAAGAGTAAGAAGTACTTGTTTGAATCCAATTTAAGCGAAGAACAAAAACATTTAAAAATGCTGGAATGCTGGGATGATTACCAGTTTCACTTGAGGTTTGCTGTACGTTCTCCCGACCTGTTAAACGAGCTCTTGGGTAATTCTCTCGATCCGGATTCAATGAAAATTCTTTATGAAGCAGAAAAGCAGGGTATCCCATTTTTTGTAAATCCTTATTATCTGTCATTGCTTCATGTGAGGGTGCCTTACTTCGCCATAGGTGCCGACTTGGCAATCAGACACTATGTGATTTATAGCCAGCAATTGGTTGACGAATATGGTCATATTGTAGCATGGGAAAAAGAAGACTTGGTTGAACCTGGAAAACCCAATGCTGCTGGTTGGATTTTGCCAACGAGTAATAATATTCATCGTCGCTACCCTGAAGTGGCTATTTTAATCCCCGATACCATGGGACGTGCTTGTGCTGGTCTATGTTCATCCTGCCAACGGATGTTCGATTTTCAGAGGGGCAACCTTAATTTTGACTTGGATAAACTAAAACCCAAAGAGACCTGGCAGGAAAAACTAAACAGCTTGCTCGAATATTTCGAGTCGGATTCTCAGTTGCGTGATATATTAATTACGGGGGGTGATGTATTTATGAGTTCCGATAGCTCATTAAAACAGATTCTGGATTCGGTTTATGAAATGGCTGCACGAAAGAAGAAAGCGAATGAGAAGCGCAAAGAGGGAGATAAATATGCTGAGATATTAAGGGTTCGCCTGGGGACAAGACTACCGATTTATCTTCCACAAAGAATTACTCCAGAATTAATAAGTATTCTTAAGGATTTTAAACACAAAGCCTCCCTGTTAGGGGTGAAGAAGTTTATTATACAAACACATTTTGAATCACCCATGGAGGTTACGCCTGAAGCACGAGAGTCTGTTCGTTTGTTAAATTCGGCCGGATGGACTGTTACCAATCAATTGGTATTTACTGCGGCAGCATCACGCAGAGGACATTCATCTAAATTACGAAAAACACTGAATGAAATTGGGGTTTTGAATTACTACACTTTTAGTGTAAAAGGGTATATGGAAAACAGTTTCAACTTCGCCACTAATGAGAGGGCAGTTCAGGAGCAGATGGAGGAGAAAATTATAGGTCAGGTACCTCCTGATTATCAGGATGAAATACGTGAATTCCCCAACAATGCTGAGGTTCTGACTGACAATATTCGTAATCTGTTGCAGAAATCGGGTTTGCCATTTATTGGCACAGACAGGAATGTGTTGAACTTGCCAGGGGTCGGAAAGAGTTTGACTTTTAGGACTATTGGGATAACTCGTTACGGACGTCGAATACTGGAATTTGAGTTGGACAAAACCCGTAGTCACAGTCCAGCGATGCACAATATGGATAAGGTTATTATTATTGAATCGAAGTCGATTGCTGAGTATTTAAATCAATTGGAAGAAATGGGTGAAGATATTTCCCATTATGAAAGCATCTGGGGCTACTCCATTGGCGAAACCGAACCGCAAATGAGCTTATTTAAGTATCCTGAATACGATTATAAACTTACCGATGAGGTTACCAATTGGGGAGAGATTGAATAGTAGCCCCATGATTTATCGTGGGGGCTTAAAAGATGAATATCAATATGATTTGCTGGGGGATTTATCCTTCGGCTTTTTTTATTTGGAAATGTCTCACCCTATTAAAGAAGAGGACTATAGTGTTTGTATTTGCTGATAATTGATGTCAATTTTTATTTGATTAAATTAAGGCCTCAACTGATACCAATAGTCCATCTGAAAAAAAAAATATTCAATTGCCTGTAAGAATCCAAAACTTAAGACACTAAATAGAAAAACAACAGAATGAGTAGCGATTTTTACACACTTTCAATCTTACCCTATGCTGCAATTATCATTAAGATATGCAGGGCATATACCAACTCTCAGGAGGATTTCGAAGATTATTATCAAGAGGTCTGCTTACAGATTTGGAAGAGCCATGAGAATTTCCGAGGACAATCGGAATGGTCGACATGGATTTACAGATTGTCTTTGAATGTTTGTTTAACCCTTTTGAAGAAAAAGAAGAATAACCACCAGCACTTCGCTTCTGATTATCTGCCGGCCGAAGCAATTGAAGATAGTCAGGTATTTGCTGATGAATCTCTGCAAGAACTCTATAATGCTATTAGGCAATTATCGGAGTTGGACAGAGGGGTTATCTTGCTTTATCTGGAGGAGAAGAGCTATCAGGAAATCGCTGATATCATTGGCACCAATCCCAACAATATTGGTGTGCGTATTAAACGAATTAAGGAACGCTTAAAAAAGATATTAGATGGAAAAGTCAATTGAGGAAATTTGGAAGGAAGGGTTTTTAAAAAGCGATGCTTTGGTGGCACCTAAGTTGAATAACCTGTACAATCAAAAATCGACACATATCGTCGATAAGTTTAAAAGAATGTTCAGAATAAATCTATATGCACTTGTTATTGGCTCCATAGTGTTTTTGATCGCATCTTTTCCTTTAGATATACCGGTTATGGGCATTGGTTATTTCTTTGTTCTAATTGCAATGGTTTTGGTTAACCAAAAACTATTTAAAAGCTTGATAAAACTTGATAAGAACCAGAGCAGTTACGATTATATCAAAGCATTCGATAATTGGATGAAAGAGCAAATGAATGTGAATGCAAGAATGGCTCAATTCTATTATCCCTTGTTCTTTTTATTCATGATGCTAGGCTTTTGGTTTTCCGACAATTTTCAGGAAATGATACAGGAGATATTAGGAAAGCCACATCAAATCTACTTAGTAAATGGTATCCCTGTGTTTTGGGTACTTGGTTTAATTATTATCACTGGATTACTAGCCTTTTTTGGTAAACGAATCTACAAATTCGATTTGGGTCTGGTTTATGGTCGTGTTCTTAAAAAGTTAGATGAGCTTATAGCTGATATGGAAGAGTTAAGAAAATAATGTCCACTTGGAATTTATATTTTTTTATCAAATAATAAAAATTGTGAGATAAGATTTGAGTGTGCTTTGTCAGCCTGCCGTGAGGCATGCTACCATTGTA
>NZ_JBFFKR010000337.1:0-3120 GCF_041555295.1 Ancylomarina sp.
CTCGAACGAATAACTCTTCGACTGTATCATCTGACACTGATGGGGATGTCGGTAGACTCTATTCAATAGGTTATAATTTGGATCAATATGATCGCTTTGGTACGGTGGCTCCGAGTGATACTTCTCAAAATAATAAAACGGATGTTCAAGACTATTATTCAAATCGTCCTGTCAATACTTCCATTATAGCTCCTGATCATGACGAAAAGGAAAGCCGGTTAAATTCCCAGTCAGAGCCAGTTGATGAGGCTGCTTTAGTCGATATCCCTAAAGATAAACTGAAACTGAAAAGCAAAGCCCAGTTGGCCAAAGAAAGAAGACAGAGAAAACGAGCGGAGAGAAGGTCTAAAAAATCAAAAAGCCCAAAGATTTAAAGGTCAGAGCTGGTTTTTGGTGGCTGAGTGGAATTGAACCCAAGTCAAAAAAAATGGGTTTTGGCGCTATTATTTCAACTTCATTCCCTGTTTATAAAAAGGCATGCTATACAATGGAATAAACCCCACAAGTCTATATCGCTGTGGGGTTTATTGGTACAAGCTGTTTTACTATTCAATAGGGGGCAGTACAATTCGAACAATTTCCGATTGCTTACCCACTTTTATGCCTTTGTATATATAGTAGGCATAGTATTCTCTAACTTCGGTGAGTTTTGGGTTCACCCGCGGACGGGTGTCATCAAAACTCGATCCTCGTACACTGGTCTGAAAATCGTAAGGTCCATCGTTAATCTTTCCATACAACATAATGCCTTCCATAGGGTATTTAGTAAAGCTAAGGTGGGGGGAACCACCTATTTCTCTTCCTTTCAGGTCTGGCTTTTTGTTGTTGGTTGACTCATTACTATTTTCATCAACCAAGCCCAATTCAATTTTTGTTTCAGGACTAATGCCTGGTGTTTCGTCAATGATTTTTTTGTATTCCCTTAAGCCTTTTTCAACAGGGCAATGTCCTTTAGAATAGATAATTTGAGAGTCATGAGCCGTTTTCTGATCCATATTTTTCTGATTGAGGCGCGTCCTATCGTCTTGCAGCAATTTTATTACGGCCTCTGTAGCTTCTTTGGGCAATATTCCATCGGCGATTAATTGAGGTGCTTTCTCAAGAAAATTCTCTCTCTTTGTAGAAAAGCCCACTACATTTGTTTCAATAAAACTCTTTTTTACCGGTATTTGTACCATCTTATTAAATTTATGGGTTAAACATATTGTATGGAATTCTATATTAAATCTAGAAAATAATATTTTATAAAATTGCATTTTTTAGGAATAAATTTTCTGCATATAGACTTAACATCGCAAAAATACTGGCATTACAGTATGGGGATTAATTCATCTGGCAGATAGATTATTGACCTGTTTTTGCTTGTTTTTTAGTTTGTGTTTTTCAAACTCCCATTTTGTTAAATTGAGAAAAGCCCGTAAATAGGGAAAGTGCCAAGGATTTGGAGAGGTGTTGTGAAGACTGTATGCCTTTGTAAATAGGGGCTGTGTCGGTTTTTAAGACAAAGCGATGAAAAATGGCGTTTTGTGTTTTTTGAAATTTATGCTAATTAGATATTCCTAGGTGATATCGTTGAATAACCTGTGTTTATTGACATTTATGTCTGTTTTTGTGTGCGGGTGTAAAATCATGGCTGTAAGTCTTTTTTTGCAGAATTTTGATTATTTAAAATTTACCACAGGCTGTTTGCAACATATCAGAAGCTGTTTATGGCTAGTAAAATGCAATTTGGAAGTCTATTTTTGCCATTTAGGAGCGATAAACGAGCATAATTGAGCTGATTTTGGCTCAGGGTAAATTGTAAAACGCTGTTTGAGAAAGCTGAGGAGCTCTTTTGAAAGTCTGAGGCGTGCAAACTAAAGAGATTGTTCACAAAACTGTGTGAGACTGTTCACGAAACTGTGTCTAAGGATCTTAATGATTAATTAAGTCATTTAGGACATGGGAAAAGGAACGTTTGATGTTTACTATTTAAAATTTTTAAAGAATTCATATGTTATACTGAATATAAATATGAGTGAACCTTTTACTTTATTCATAATTTTTATTTGAAAACTGGATAATTATCAATAGGTTTATATATTGTTAATATTATATTCTGATGCAAACTAAAATTCACCTATCGGGCAAAGAGCATCGCAACAAAAATGTTGTGCTGATTGCTTTTGCTCGTAATCAGCAATTAATTGATCTGCTAAAACAGCATTTTCCTGCACATTGGAGCCAGAGCAATAAATGCTGGTGGATAGCTAGAAACGAATTTGATTTTAAAAAGTTCAAGGCTGTTTTTTCCGCTCTGGCTGATATAGAGATGCCTGAAAAGGAAGTAGAAGCTAAGGAGAAAACAGAAATTAAACTGCCCTGTGGGTATCTTGAAAAATTGGAACGCGTACGATACAGTGAGAGTACAATACGAACTTACACGAGTTACTTTAAGGATTTTCAAAAGGCTTTTCCTGAAAGGATTCTTGAGGATATTCAGATGGAAGAGATTAACGACTATATTCATAAATTGATACATAAGAAATCGATATCAAATAGTCAACAGAATCAGAGAATTAACGCTATCAAGTTTTATTATGAGAAGGTTCTTGGATTAGATAGAGAATACTATAAGATTGATAGACCTAAAAGAACAAGAACTTTACCTAAAGTAATCTCAGAACAAGAAGTTTTAAGAATGCTACATGCCACAAAAAACTTAAAACACAAAAGTATACTAGCTACCCTATATTCTGCAGGTTTACGCAGGAGTGAACTTATTAATTTAAGGAAACAAGACATTTGGTTTGATAAGAAAATGATTTTTATTAGAGCTGCTAAAGGGAAGAAAGATAGAACCTCAATCTTATCTGACTTACTAGTTGTTGTTCTTAAAAAATATCTGGAAGTATTTAAGCCCAATTATTATCTTTTTGAAGGAAAAGATAGGACCAAATATCATCCTGGGACTATTGTTAAAATTGTTATAAATGCAGGGAAATTAGCAAATTTGGACAGACATATTACACCTCATATGTTAAGGCATTCGTTTGCAACACATTTGCTGGAGCAAGGAACTGATTTAAGGTATATTCAAAATATATTAGGCCATGCTTCGAGTAAAACCACAGAGATTTA
>NZ_JBFFKR010000338.1:0-3109 GCF_041555295.1 Ancylomarina sp.
GTTAATCTTTCTTCAGAAACAAGGGTCTCATTTTCAATATTTAGAATAGCGAAAAAGCTACAGTGCCCGAAATGGGCATCTAAAATGTCTTGATTGTCAACAGGGATTGCAATTCTTTTATTCATGATTTTATTATTTATTGGGTTGCGTTTTTATCTATGATGTTTAAATGAAACTCTATTTGCTATGGAAGAAAAATTCCACGCAGAGCTCTCAAATCAATCGCTGACTATGACAAAAGAATAATTCCAAACCTAATTCTTCCAACACTTTAGTGATCAATTGCGAACCTTGCGTGAATTTTGTTTCTAAAACAGATCATTTTGTGGTAAACTAGATGTTAGCAAGAACCTCTTCGTTTTCTTCTTCTCTGACCTCTACCACATGCTGTATTGTTTGGTGCAAGTCTGTTTTGATTTTCATTTTGGGCTTGTTGGTCAATTTCTTCCTGTTTGGAATGACATTTTCCAAGTCCTCTACCAGTTTGTGAACCTTTACCTTCTGGCCCGGTTCTGTCTAATCGTGGCATAACAACCTCCTTTTTTAAGATGATTAAATAGTAATGCGCTCAACAATATTTTGAATACTTGTTGAGTCTTGAATAACGACCATTTGTATGTTTAATTTTTCTAATAACTCTTTAGCTTTTGGACCAAAGTCTCCTGAGATAATCTTGTCAGCCTTTAGTTCAACCATCAATTCAGCAGCTTTTGTTCCAGCTCCATGATTTGAGTCTGCAAAGTCATTTTTTATGAAAGAGCTCCCTTTAGTTTCACTGTCGAATACGCAAAACCACTCGGCTCTACCAAAGCGCTTATCGAATTGAGAAGTCAATTCATTTCCTAAAGATGTAATTACTGTTTTGCTCATGAGTTCTATTTTTGATTGTTTAGTGATTCAATTTGATCCGAAGAACACATGGGACAGATGTTTTGCTTTAAGGTTTTGGGTATGGTAAACCTTGCCTGACAAGCATTGCATATAAACCAACTATCATCCATCTGAGTGTTACCAAATACGGTTCTGATCTCTTTTGTCTCAACAAATGCCTTGGCTATTTTTCGTCTGGCACTTTCGTATATTCTTGCAAATGTTGGCCTCGAAACACCCATGAGTTCTGATGCCTCCTTGTGATTCATTAAATCATAGTCGCTTAGCTTAATGGCTTCATATTCTTCGTAAAGCAATTCGATGTGTTCTTTCGAACTTTTATGTGTCCCGTATGGTTTGTAACCTTTAAACTCTGGCGGGGCTACTACTTTTCTTAGTCTCGTTCTTCTGGGCATAAGGCACTTACTAGTCGTAGTGAGAATATTCTCACTACAAATGTATTGAGAATATTCTCATTATAAAAGAGATTTGATTGTTTTTTTATTCGTATAAATTAAATCCTTCATATTATCGGGGTCGTATTTGTGTCTATTCTTTATCTAGAAAACCTCTATATTTTAGCTAATCATCAGGAGAGGCTTTTATTGTTGGATAATTGGTCTATTTTTGCAAAAAATATTTGAACTAGATTCTATAATAATCGATTCAAATATTCAATATAAGAATAATAGAAAGTAAGAGATGATTGATTTAATTGCATTTGATGCAGATGATACATTATGGGGTAATGAGAATTACTTTTATCAAACCCAGAATGAATATGCTCAAATACTAAGTGATTATGGGTGTAAAGAGGCGGTTTTAGAGCGATTACATTCTACCGAGATTAAGAATTTGAAGCTGTATGGTTATGGCGTTAAATCATATACACTTTCGATGATAGAGGCAGCATTGAGCTTATCCTTTAGAGAAGTTCCTGGTGAGTTGGTTGGAAAAATTCTGGCCTTAGGAGCTAAGATGTTGACAGAACCCGTTCAGCCTATGAATCATGTTCAGCAGGTTCTTGAACAATTGTCTCAGAATCATGATTTGATTACCATTACTAAGGGTGATCTATTGGATCAGAATAGAAAGATGAAGAAATCAGGCTTGGCTAAATACTTCTCTGATGTAATTGTTGTCAGTGAAAAAGATGATGCAGCCTATCAGCAAATCATTGACGGCAGACAGATTAAAGCGGAGAATTTCCTGATGATTGGTAACTCTATGAAATCGGATATTCTACCTGTACTTAATATTGGTGGTTTTGGGGCGCATGTTCCTTATGAGTTTACCTGGGAACATGAGAAACTAGCCGACCCTGTGCAGCACGAAAACCTATTTGAACTTAAGGACATGAGAGAAATCTTAGACTTGAAATTCTTCAATTAGAAGCAAGTAAGATATAATAGTGTAAGATCCCTGTTTCGTTGAAGCAGGGATCTTTTTTTTTGAAGAATATATGGTTTAGAAGAGCATTAAATCTTTGACCTGTTCTTGATAGTTTCGTCCACTGATTATTTTAGACGCTTTTTGATTGTTTAGTTTCACAACAAAACGTCCTCCCATATATCTTTTAATTTCTTTGATATAAGATAAGTTTACAATACACGATCGTTGTATCCTTACAAATTTCTCATCTAACTTCTCCGAAAGGTAATTCAAGCTGTGATCAATCACATATTCTTTCCCTCCAGTTGTGTGTATGCTAACATATTTATCTTCGGCTGTAAAATGTGATATCTCATCCAAGCTTACAAAAATGACCCGATCAGCAATTTTTACTGGTATAGAGCTTATTTCTTTCTTCGAAATTTGCTTAAGTTGCTGCGAAAGAAACGTTTCGAGTTCACTTTGCCTATTTTCTGTTTTAAATAGATGCAGTTTGTTAATTGCTTTCTCAAGTCTATCCTCCTTTACTGGTTTCAGAAGATAATCGATACTTGATGTTTCAAAGGCTTGCAAAGCATATTCATCATGAGCTGTACAAAAAATGACAATAGGTTGGTGATGAATTGCCTGCAGAACTTCAAAGCCTGATTTACCAGGCATTTGGATGTCTAGAAAAATTAAATCTGGTTTCAATCTCTCAATCATTTCAATGGCTTGATTCCCATTACGAGCTTCACCAATAATTTCAATTTTGTCAGCATAAGGCAGTAGCATTTTCTTAAGGCGTTCTCTGGCTAGTGCTTCATCGTCTATAAGTAGTGTTGTGTATTTTGATATCATTTTTAGA
>NZ_JBFFKR010000339.1:0-3100 GCF_041555295.1 Ancylomarina sp.
GATCCCTCCAGTTCTACAAATTGGAGGGATCGTTTTTTATAAGCCGATGCTTAATAGAGGACTTAAATTCTGGCAGATCGCTTTTATCTGCCAGAATTTTTCTCGGGATGAATCTCATACTAGTTTTGTGAGGACAATATAACCTCTTGGTTTGTTTCATTCCCGGGATGATCAAATGCTTTCACAAGCACCTTATTACCATTAAATTCACTATTAGCCACACTTACAGTGTAATGCCACTCATAAATATTGCCATTTGTACTGGCAAAGCCTTTTTCCACAAGGCTGCCATCTTCATGATAAATTTCTACAGCGACTTTTTCAACTTCCAAGTCGTCATAGGCTTCAATAA
This sequence comes from Ancylomarina sp., assembly GCF_041555295.1. Classification (NCBI taxonomy): domain Bacteria; kingdom Pseudomonadati; phylum Bacteroidota; class Bacteroidia; order Marinilabiliales; family Marinifilaceae; genus Ancylomarina; species Ancylomarina sp. The sequence goes on from NZ_JBFFKR010000339.1 coordinate 353, forward strand.
TAATTTCGTCGCCTATTTCACCATGATAATTATTTACATTGAGAGTTTCAATTACTGGCGGTCTCATAAAATCTTGCACCGCTAAATTGTTTGGATTTCTTAAACCTTTGGCCTTTGCTGCCAAACGATATTTCTCTCCAAACACAGGATCAGCCATCTGACATTGGGCGTAATGGGTAGCCCTGGTAAATAACTTTCTGTGGTCTATCTGTTTTTCACTGCTAGTGCCCGATGGTGTAGGACTAGTCGCCACAACAGTTTTTCCATTACTTTGTCTAAAAACTAAATTTTTACCAAGCTTACCACTTAAGCCATCGGTTACGATATTCTTCTTTACATATGCCATCTGAATTAAAATTTAAGTGTTAATAAAAATAACCCGGATTCGTTTAATTTCAAATTACCAGTATTGGGTGAATTGATTTAAACCTATGACCAAGTTCCAATTATTTTATTTAAATATCAAAATGTTTCCTCTTCGATATCGAAGACAAGCTGGTCGTAAACAAAATATTAATTGCGGTCTTATTAAACCTTTTAAAGTGAAATTTGGCTAGTTTGTAGCTTCGGTATAGCTTCGATGTAGGTTCGATGTAGCTTCGATGTAGCTATATCTGTGTACTTGAAACATAATAATTGAGTTGAGCGGAGGTGTTTATGTTAATTTATGGAATGTAGATTTTTTTCGCCAATGACTCTGTTTAGTTGCGTTCTAAATAAAAAAGCATCCGTATTCGCGTGTCTTCCACTAGAAATGAGATTGTAAAACGAATCGTTGACGACTTAGCCTCTTGCTGAATTGGAGCAAATCGGAATTCGACGGAGTCCATTTGGGACGAAAATGTAGTAAAGCAGTAACATTAATTTCTGACGCAGATTTTAATGATTAAAATAAGATTAATATCTGAACGAAAAGATCATAAGAAAATCATGTTTAATCAGCGTCTGATTTTTGTTTGTATTCTACACCCAAACCTCTAAAGGGGCTTAAATGGAGCGAAGCAGAATTCGATCGAGTCCATTTGGGTAGGGAACTGTCGCAATTCAAAATACAGACTACTTATTATGAATAATTGGTAAATAGTTTTTAAATTGAGGTGTAATCCAAATTTTAAACCCTATAAGATGAGTGAACCCAAGAGAGCAGGTAAGAAACCCATAGTTGTTGAGCTACTGAAAGATGATGATTTGTATTTTTGTGCATGTGGAGAATCAAAGAGCCAACCCTTTTGCGATGGTTCACACATTAGCACCTCTTTTAAACCGCTGTTTTTTTCTCCGGACAAAACGGGTGAGGCCTATTTATGTATGTGCAAGCAAAGTAAGAACTTACCTTATTGTGATGGAACACATAAGTCTTTGAAAGATGAGGATTCCCAAAATATGGTGAGTCAAACAACAGCTTCTCATACTGAATCGACAGTTGAAGAACCAACTTTGGCTTATATCAAAGCTCTGGCTCGTGATGGTTTATCTAAAACAGGTCATCATGGCGAAGTTGATGCTATGGGCGTTCCTGGGCCTGAACTTCCTCAGTGGAAAGATATTCAGTTATTGGTGGCTCAAATGGCAACCAAACCACTTATGGAGGATGTTCCCGTGGGTTCAGAACTGATTATTGGTCCCAATGCGAAAAAACCATTACGACTGGATATTCCTCTCTTTGTTTCCGATATGAGCTTTGGTGCTTTGTCCGAAGAAGCAAAAATAGCTTTATCGAAGGGGGCAGAACTGGCTGGAACAGGAATCTGTTCGGGCGAGGGTGGTATGCTGGACGAAGAACAACAGGCTAACAGCAAATACTTTTACGAATATGCTTCGGCTAAGTTTGGTTTCGAATGGGATAAGCTAAAGCGTGTGCAAGCCTTCCATTTTAAAGGTGGACAGGGTGCCAAGACAGGAACTGGAGGACATTTGCCAGGCAATAAGGTTGTTGGGAAAATAGCGCAGGTTCGTAAACTGGCTGAAGGAACGCCAGCGGTTTCTCCACCTACATTCGACGATCTACATACGGTTGAAGATTTTAAGAATTTCGCCAATAAGGTTCGTGAGATAACGGGAGGTATTCCCATTGGTTTTAAACTATCTGCCAATCATATCGAAGCAGATATTCAATTTGCACTTGATGCTTCTGCTGATTATATCATTATTGATGGTCGCGGAGGAGGCACTGGAGCCGCTCCATTGATTTTTAGAAACAACATTTCAGTACCTACCATTCCAGCCTTAGCACGAGCTCGTAAATACCTCGATCAGCGCAATAGAAAGGATATCACTTTGATTATAACGGGAGGACTTCGTGTTCCTGATGATTTTATAAAGGCAATGGCTTTAGGTGCTGATGGTGTCGCATTGGCGAACTCTGCTATTCAATCAATTGGTTGTGTTGCTGCGCGAATGTGTCATACCAATAATTGTCCGGCTGGCGTTGCAACTCAAAAGCCTGAGCTGCGTAAGCTAATTAACGTGGATAAATCAGCCAAACAGCTCCATAATTTCTTTTCGGCCTCAACTGAATTGATGAAAGTTATGGCGCGTGCCTGTGGTCATCATCATCTCAACCAGTTTAATGAGAGTGATATCACAACCTGGAAAAAAGAAATGGCAGATTTAACGGGAATTAATTTTGGAGGCGTAAAATGAATTTAGCCGAAATACCTAAAGTCTTGCAAGGAGACAAGATGCCTGTGGTTGTCGTTGATGAGTTTGCTGCAAGTACTGTAAATATGAGGGGATATATCTTCCAGC
>NZ_JBFFKR010000340.1:0-3100 GCF_041555295.1 Ancylomarina sp.
AACGATCAGAATGGCCTATGCGAATATGGCTCTACTGATGGTTCACTTATCGCAGCCAAATGGGAATCGGGCATGGATAATGCTGTTCGTTTCGATGATTCTAAAATGCTAAAAAATAATGAGCATGGATGGTCGATGAATCAAGAGTCGGTAGACCTTAATGCTTACTTACAAGCTGAAAAAGAACAATTAGCAGAACTAGCCAAAATTCTAGATTTAACTGAAGAAGCTAAAACATATAAGCAGGAAGCCTCATCTTTAAGTAAAAGAATTTCTTCTGACTTTTGGGACGAAGCAACAGGCTTTTTCTACGATAGAGAAATTGTAACAGGTAAACTATTAACTGTACAACAAGGACCTGAAGGATGGATTCCTCTTTACACTGGCATTGCAACTAAAGAACAAGCCAAAAGAGTAAGTTCTATCCTGATGGACTCAACCAAGTTTGCAACTAAAGTTCCCTTCCCTACTCTGGTTGCCAATCATAAAAAATTCAATCCCCTTAAGGGATATTGGAGAGGTCCGGTTTGGTTAGATCAAGCATACTTTGGTATTAAAGCACTGGAGCAATATGGCTACAATAAAGAAGCAGATCTATTAACTCAAAAGCTTCTTCAAAATACTGAAGGTCTGCTTAAGGATGCACCCATTAGAGAGAATTACCACCCTATCAGCGGCGAGGGTTTAAATGCAAATCACTTCTCATGGTCAGCTGCACATTATCTGATGCTGCTTAGCGACGAGAACGATAAGTAATTAACAATTTACGATTAGTAATAAGGGGTATTTCATATTTTGAAATACCCCTTATTTTTTTTCCTCCCAAAAGAACCTTATAGACTTACCAAGGCAAACACTTACTTTTTCAACAACAAATCTTTGGGCAAACCCCTGCGGGTCGGGCTATACGCACTCGCTCTTTGTAAAAAAAAAATCAAAGGAGCTCAAACAAATGCTTCTATCCCTTTTGCAAAAAAACCTCCACCATCAGGGCGAACTCATACTTTAATATCTGTATATTTTTCAGCCCAGAATGGGCGGTAGATCGTAGTATTTACAACATTCTCCGAAGGAGGAAAACAATTCTAATTCACTATCAGGTCAACGTAGCAAAGTATGAGTTTACAACCCATGGCTACCGCACAATCTGATTGCATTCGCAGAAAACAAGCTAAAAGCTCGCACTGCCAGGGAGAACACCAAGTAATTATGGACTTGCAACAAAAAAACACTCCCCTTTATCCGCTCTCAAGAGGGGAATTTTAAAGTCCCCCTTTCAAGGGAAATACAGGGGATGTTTAGAGTATTAAATAAAAGGTGTTTTAAACGAAGCCAATAAATACTTAAATCAATCAGCCTTCAAGTTATTATCAACTTTATCCTTCATTAAAAAAACATGTTCGATCTTCTTTTCTTCCAACATATCCAAATAGACGTCCTCAACATGCTCACGAGCCCAAGGCGTTCTTCTTAAAAATCCGAGGCTCGATTTCATTGTAGGATTATACATGAAACAGCGAATATTCACACGATCTCCCAGATACGCCCAACCATAATACTCTACCAGACGTTCTAAAATCTGAGCCAGCTTCACGCCATGTAAGGGATTACTTAATTCTTCTTCGGTAGCTTGTCTCCTGTTTCGTCTTGCAGGTTTCTTTTCGTTAAGCTCTTCATTCGTCTTTGCTTTAAACTCTGCATTCGAAAGTTCATCTGATTGCTTCGGTTTATCAATCTCCTCCTTATTGTTCTTTATGTCCATTACTGGTAAATGTTTTGTTTTATTCGCTTATTAAATAATAATCCTATCAATTCAGAATATACTGTGAAACCCTTAATCGCTAAGTTTACTGGCTAATTCCGTCTCAAGCTCGCCGGTTTTGCTACGTCGTTTTACCAATTCGTTATTCCTATCGATCAACTCGGCAATTGTTTTGGCGGTGGCCTCGTAGCTAGCAGGCTTTACCTTTGCCATCGTGTTCATATAGCCCACCAAGTTAGCATTAATCTCTACGATACTCTCTTTCTTCAACTGACTGGCAGATGCCAAATCTTTCTTCTCGCTCTTTAGCTCTGCTTGTTTCAATGCCACATCTGAAAAATCTTTTTGAGCCGCACTTAATGCTGCAATAATTTCTGAAACGCCTTGCAATTTAGCTATTGCGGCCACAATATCGGTCTTTGCTAAGTCATTTAATAATGATGCAATATCTGCCGACTCTTCGGCATAATCGCCATGCTGTATACTTAAACCATAGTGTTTTAATATGTTGTTTACTACCAAGGCTGCTTCTTTCATCTCGGCAATAGGAATATGAGTATAGCCCTCTACCAACTTAAATAAGGCTTTAACTGCCGTGTTTCGCACTTTGTTTTTCTCTGCCATCTGAGAATAGATTCTCAATCGCTTAATTGCCTCAACAAATGCAGTGTCCATAGTGCCTAGCCTTTCAATTACAGGCATCAGGTAAGTGTCTGCACTCCAATCATCCTCTGCCAATACTTTTAAAATAAGAGTTAACAAGGCACACGTATCGCCATTGCGACTACTTGTTGAGATTTTCTTAATTAATACCATAAATAGAGGTTTTTAAAAATTGGTATTTATTGATTCTACAGAATATCATCTTATGCTTTACCTATATTGTTTTAAAAATGTATATTTTTTGCTTTACCTATTTAGGTATAGAGCAAAAATTCAATTTATCATCCTTTACCTATTTAGGCATAGAGCAATAAATCAATTATTCTTGCTTTACCTATTTAGGTATGGAGCAAAAAACTAATTCATCTTACTTTACCTATTTAGGTATAAAGCCAAAAATTGACTTTTCTTGCTTTACCCATTTAGGCAAGAAGCAAAAGACAAATAAATATAACACTTTTTTTTTGTTTAATGAACTTTAAAGGAATACGCACGAGCTACAAGCTTACTGGCAGTAAAGTTATCGTTTCTTAAAGAGAGCTTAAGCTACTTCCTTTTCTTCTGGAACAACATCAGCTTCTTTACAAGCATCAATATAGTGAAGATCTTCGGCTGCATCATAGAATACTGCAAATGCAGTATTTATCCACACAAGAGAAATTAGAATACCAAAAC
>NZ_JBFFKR010000341.1:0-3100 GCF_041555295.1 Ancylomarina sp.
GAAAGTATAACTGATAGCTGTAAATTATCTTCAAGGAGTTTAGCTAAAGGAAGATGTTTGTCCCAGGGCAAATTTACAGCATGCTCAATACAGCCTGTAAGAGAATTAGCATTCGGAGCACCTACACCAGCTCCAACCAATTCGTATTGATCTGAAAAAGCATCAAAATTAGTTTTAATATGCAAAGAGAGTTCGCGAACAAAATTCTCGAAAATAGGATAATTAGGGGTATAAAAAGAAGAATGAAAAAGGCAAACACCAGCCTCAGTTACGAAACCATAAACGGTATTCGTACCACCAATATCGATCCCAACCGCTAGTTTTTGCATGATCTAATCTTATGTTCCCAACTAATTTAGATTAAAAGCGTGAAAAGAACAAAGGAAAACAAGGATAAAGTATTGAAACAATAAAGTGTAAAAGATAAAGGGGAAAAGGTTAAAGAGTCAAAAAGTTTAAAAGTCCGGACAGCTGACAATTAAAAAACTAGCGTGCAAAAAAAACAATGCGGCAGTTAATCAATATAGCCACATGACAATCTAACAATACATTGAAATCACTAATGGATAGTTACAAATAATTTATTATTTAACGACATGCTCGTTTAAAAGAGCCTTTAATGGATTAAAAATACGCTGAAGTAAGCGTTGATCTTCAGTGATAATTTCGGCAACACCCTCAATCTTTTGAGCAAATTTTAATTTTTTTCCGTAGCTAGTTATAAGTCCATTAGTTAACTCAACATCCAAGCTATAATTATCGCCATCAGGAACCTCAGAAATTGAACGTATACTACCTTCTAACATTCCATATTCCATATAAGGATAACTATTAAGCTTAATGTTTACGCGTTGTCCCAGTTTCACTTTGCCAGATCGATTCATTCCCAAATCAACACGTACAATAATTCGAGTCGAGTCAGATGGGAGAACAGTAAAAACCTTCTCGCCTTGTTTTACATTTTGATTTTCTGACCAAAATCGGTTGAAACTAACAGCACCAGAAATGGGTGATTTAAGCAGATAATTCTGCTCCCAAATATCAATCTGAGCAGTCAAATTATCATAGGCATGCAGAATCTGATCAAGCAATTCCTTTCTTATATTTTCTTCATCCAAATCCAAGTCGATAATGGACTGATCCACCTCATTAATCTGAATTTGAGTTGAGGAAAGGGTTGAACGAGAACCATGAAAAGCATAGCTCTGTTGTAGATATTCCTTTTCAGATTTTTGATAATTGGCTTTTGAAATCACGCCGCGGGTATAGAGCAGAGAATCCCGGTTAAATTCCTTACCAACAATTGACAGCTGCTGCTCCAAAATATCACGCTGCTTGTACTGTCGATTGTAATACATGCGATAATTGCTTCTTTTCTGAATTAAAGAAGCTTTCTTTTTTTTGTGATATTGAAGATCAATAAAGCGGTTATAATCGGTACAAGCCTTTAAATAAGAGTTAAATGGAGATTGAACTTCACCCAAACGATAATTTTTGTCAACAAATTCAGGCGTCATTTCAGTCTTCCCGTCAAACTGAGGAAGATGATTACTAAGCTGTTTCCGTAATGAAAAAACATCTTCCGAATTCGCAGGATTTTCAATAACAGCCAACAAATCACCAGCCTCAATCAGTTGATTATCGCTTACTTTTAAATCTACAATCTTACCATTTACACGAGCAATCAACTCTGCAGGTGGATTCTCAGTCGTCAAAACAAGCTTCGAGCTGATAATCTCTGGGTAAGAGAAAAACCAGGAACCAATCACTAATATCAGGACTACAAGAAACACCAGCCCAGAACCTACCCTAACGATCCACGAAGGCATTTTTCCCAGAATTTCCTGAACCGACTCCGACCTTAATTCTATATTGTCACTCATTTTTTAGTTTATTTTGACGCTGATAAATGATGATTTTATATGATAAAATCGAAAATACAATTACAAATTAATCATAGTTTGATCATTTTTCAATCCAGTTCCAACCCTTTAATTATCATCATACTCAATTTCTGACGCTGATTAAATATGATTTTGTATGATGAAAAAAAATATTTCCTTTATTCATTAGAAAGTACCTTACGTTTATAATGTGGTTCTTTGCCAAAATTCAATAATAAGCCAACTTCAATATCTGTTGCTTTGAGATAATTTACTAATTGAACTTCATGAATTGAATTTAACTTTTCAATGGCTTTCAATTCCAAAATCACCAATTCATTAACGACGATATCTGCAATATAATCTCCCACAATCTCCTTCCCATACAGAACTTTAACAGGAACTTGCTGCTCCACATTCAATCCCAAATCCCTCAGTTCAATAACCATAGCATTCTCATAAACCTTCTCAATAAAACCATATCCCAATTCATTATAGACATTAAAAAATGCCTTAAGAACCATTGATGTAATATCTGAATGTTTATAGTTATCGTTCATGATTATTTATTTTGACGCTGATTAAAAATGATTCAATATGATAGAAACAATATTAAGACTAAAATTAATATCATACTTATAATAAATTCTTTTATCAAACACCAACAAGGAGCATCCCTATTTAATAAAGAATATCATTTACTAAGATCAGTATCATGTTTAGATCATAAAAATCTGCGTCTAAAATTATTTTTAATTCCCATCATAGTAGATTTTCGAAGCTGATAAATGATGATTTTATATGATAAAATCGAAAATACAATTACAAATTAATCATAGTTTGATCATTTTTAAATCTGCGTCTAATTTCCTAACTCCAGCTGATTCTTAACCAACTCGTAATACTTACCTCTCAATTGTGTCAAGTCCTTGTGGTTGCCATGTTCAACAATTTGACCTTTATCAAGTACGATGATTTTATCGGCATTACGAACGGTGCTCAAACGATGGGCAACAACTACAACGGTACGCCCTTGGTTGAACTCATCCAAGTTTTCCATAATTGCTCTTTCATTGTTGGCATCAAGTGCATTAGTAGCTTCATCGAAGAATAAAAACTCAGGATCCTTATATACTGCACGAGCAATTAATATGCGTTGCTTCTGTCCCTGACTCAAGCCATGCCCACTGGCACCAATCTTAGTATTGTAACGCAAA
>NZ_JBFFKR010000342.1:0-3097 GCF_041555295.1 Ancylomarina sp.
CAGCACTTTTCTCAACCTCATGTACTACAGACGAAGAAACTCAACCCAATTTTGATGAGTCGTTAATTATTGGAAAATGGAAAAGTGGAACTTTGTTCGAGAGATACGATTTAGATAAATCAGGTGCTACCTGGGATACTGCTGATGATGTTAAAGAATCAGAAGCTCAAGAATTTACCTGGACTATAGATAAAGATCAGTTAGAGCAAATTCATATCATCGTGAGTGGAGGTAATGTTCCAAAGGTATACACCATTACCAACTTAACGGCTTCATCAATGGCGTATCAAGACGCTTACGGAGAAATAACATCCTTCAGCAAACAATAATAAGATGCGAATATTAAAAAAAGTTGGAATAGCTTTACTGGGATTGGTTTTTGTATTGATACTTGCTGCAGCAATAGGTATGTGGTATCTTTTTACACCCGAAAAATTAAGCCCAATCGTTAATAAGCAGGCAAAAGAATATTTAGCCTGCAATACGATGATCGAGAAAGTTGAACCCACTTTTTTTAGTACCTATCCGTTTTTGGGTATTGAGCTTACAAATATCTGTTTAACAGAGAATACGGATACCTCGAAAACGGATACGCTCTTATACTCACCCAAATGCTTTGCATCGTTAAATGTTATGTCGTACTTATTCGACGGCAATATAACGCTTAATCCCTTTCTTGTTGAAGATGCTTATTTGAATTTCAAAATAGACTCGCTTGGCCACTCTAATTTCGATATTTTAAAAAGCAGTTTCGATCCAACAGAAGCCGATTCTGAAGCCTCATCCTTGGGTGATATCGATATTAGCAATGTGGAATTTAAGAATTGCAATGCCAATTATACGGATGAGTCAACATTTAGAAAGGCTGATATTAGAAATTTAAATGCTACGCTCGAGTTTAAAAACAGCAAGGAGAAACAGTCTTTTGATTTGGATATGCAATTAAATCGATTGCTGTTTCAAACATCCGACTCAATGACGCTTTATCTTAATGCCAGGGATTGTGATCTGAAAATTAAGTCGAAGGCTAAGGACAAAAACCGATTCAATTCTGATGTCAAGCTTGTCTGCCAGGCCATGACCTTTGCACTGGCTGGTGATACCCTTTTATCTGAGATGAAAGTTGACAGCCACTTGCCTTTGGGTCTTAACTTATCCGAAAACAGCTATGATTTTAAAGAGGCCAATCTTCTTATTAAGGACAAACACGCCATCTCATTTGATGGTCTTGTAAAAGTCTTAAAAGATTATTCTATAGAGACCGACCTGAGCTACTCGACCGGGGAATTGGATATTGAAAAAGTGATAGCTCTTGTACCTAAAGCCTATTCGGAGCCGTTAAAAGATATAAGCGCTAAGGGCTTTGCCAAAGTTTCAGGATCGGTAAAAGGGCTTTTGTCTAACACAAGCATGCCCATGGTAAACGCCAATATGAAATACACTAAGGGCGAACTTAAATATACGGGTTATCCTACAGTGAAGGCCATTGAATTATCCATGTCGACCTTGGTGGATATGAATAAAAAACAGGCTTCGTCTATTACAATCTATAGCAGTTCTGCCCAAATAGCGCAGAGCAGCCTTTCTGTAGAAGGAGAAATTTCGGACATTTTGGAAAGTCCAGTCTACAACATCCATTCAAATGGGGATTTTAACTTAGTCGATTTTAAACCCTTTATACCCAAAGATCAAAACATCAGTCTTAAGGGATCGCTTAAGGGGAATCTGCATACCCGATTCACTCAGTCTGATTTGGATAAGGAGGCCTATCACCGCATCTATTTCAGTGGCGATTTCGAGATTCAGAACTTTTATGCCATCTATGAGGACAGTATAAAGGTAGATTTACCTTCGGCAAAGCTGAAGCTTGATTTACCCAGCCAAAGCAGAGCAGACAAAAACCTTAAGTTTGCCAAGATCAAAATGGATGCACCAAAGCTGAATATCGAGATGTCACCAAGTAAGCATGCTATGAGTGAAAATATTGAGCTGTCTGCCGATATTAATCAACTGGCAAAAAACCTTTCTGCACCCCTGTCGTCCTGTCGTTTTAAATTTAGCAGCCTTTATGCTGTGGCCGACACCTTATCCCTTAAAGCCAATCATGCAGAGGGACAATTTGCCTATGCTCCTGAACTTGAAGCAAAACAAGAGATTGCGCTTATCAATTCTACCATGAATAGTCAGGAACTTATTATCGCTAGCAAAGACTCGACTATTTTTGATGCTAAAAAGTTGTATGCTAAAACGAATTTAAAGTACGACGACTCACAAAATAATGTTATCCTTAAATGGCAGCCCAAAGTGACTATCCGTTTCTCCGATGCCATTTACGACTTAGGTAAACAGCTGAAGGGGCAAATTCCAAACATATCGTTTACACTTAATCCAGACACTATGGAGATTAAGAAAGCTGATTTAATTTTAGGTGATTCCGACTTTAGCCTTAGCGGTCAACTGACCGACATCTCTAAATATCTAAACCATCAGGCACTGCTTAAAGGGAACTTTAATTTAGTCTCTAAAAATACCGATATCTATCAGCTGATGAACATTTTTAACGGCATGGGTAGTCAAGACTCAACTCTTGCGAGCAATACAGCTGTTACGTCCGAAGACGATCCCTTTATGGTACCCAAAGGTGTCGAAATTCGATTAAATACAACAATTGATCAGACTATCATCAATGATAACATTATCGAAAATATTAAAGGTGGACTAACCGTTAAGGATGGTACTCTTATTCTGGATCAAATGGGTTTTACAAGTAAGGCAGCCAATATGCAGTTAACAGCTATGTACCGTTCCGACAGAAAAAACCACCTTTTTTCCGGCATCGATTTTCACCTTTTAGATATTGATGTGGCTGAATTGATTGACCTGATTCCTTCGGTTGACACCATCATCCCAATGCTAAAATCATTCAAAGGGAAAGGTGAATTTCATTTGGCTGGAGAGACCTATCTTAAAAGCGATTATTCTCTTAAACAATCTACCATTCGTGGTGCGGCGGCTTTTCAGGGGCAGGAACTCACCCTTATGGATACCGAAACGTTCGATATGATTGCCAGTAAACTGATGTTTAAGAAAAAAACAG
>NZ_JBFFKR010000343.1:0-3082 GCF_041555295.1 Ancylomarina sp.
CCTTTTATGTGGTACGATTCACCTATTTTGACATTCGAAGTCTGCATACCTAATGCATCACTACCAAAATCGGGTTCAGTAATCATTAAGCCACCCATGTTCTGTTGAGTGAGGAAACGGTCGAAAATGCCTTTTTTCACGTTTTCTTGTGCATATTTCGCAACGGGCTCAAGGAATAAAGCAATATTAATCCCAAAGGTTAATGCTAATGGAAGCGATTCGTACGAAGCCGTATCCAAAATGCCCAAGCACTCTTTTACCTTAGCTCCACGACCACCATATTCTTTAGGAATGGCTACCGATAAAGGGTTTTTTGCCATGATATCTCTTAGTACCAGTGCAGGGAATCCTCTCTTCTGGATAAACTTTTCGATATTATCTTTCTCGTAAAAAGCACTTTGTATCGTCTTTTTAATAGCGCTCAGGAACTCTGAAAAAGGAAGATGTTCCGCGATATTAGAAGTCATCATCTATTGTTTATTTTAAATTAGTACAAATAAGAATAGTTGTTGTGCAAAGCTAAGATTTAAAAATAGATAAAGACAAATAAGTCTGATTATTTGATATTCTATTATTATCTCCCTAAGATAATCAAATTTGATAAGCTCATAAAATGATTATCTTCTTATAAATTGCTTGTATTTCTTTTGGGCTTTTTAAGTCTATACTGCACCAATTTCCAATAGAAGTAGAAAAAAGGATATTTGTATTGATGTTTTTTTTGAGCATATCTTCCTGATCAAAAGCAAATTTGAATTTTTGAAAAAAAAAATATTCGTTTTTTTTGAAAAAAAGAAGGAAGACTCTTGTATAATTGGGGAAAAGCGCTTAGTTTTGCATCGCAAATTTAGTCAATAAAGTGTGTCTTTATAAGCAACAGAAATTTGTAATTAAATTCCTTCTTAGCTCAGTTGGTTAGAGCATCTGACTGTTAATCAGAGGGTCCCTGGTTCGAGTCCAGGAGAGGGAGCATAAAAACCAATACTGTGAGGTTTTTAAAATAAATATCAGCAATATTCCTTTTTAGCTCAGTTGGTTAGAGCATCTGACTGTTAATCAGAGGGTCCCTGGTTCGAGTCCAGGAAAGGGAGCAGGAAACCGATACTGTGAGGTTTAAAAAAATATCAGATTATTCCTTTTTAGCTCAGTTGGTTAGAGCATCTGACTGTTAATCAGAGGGTCCCTGGTTCGAGTCCAGGAAAGGGAGCAGAAGCCGTTCGATTTATCGAGCGGCTTTTTTTGTATTATGCTGTTTCTCGAATTGATCTTAAAGTCAATAAGTAGGACATTTTTCAGGTATCTCTGTTAAAATCTGTTGCAAAAGTAGATCTGATTCTGATACGCGATATAATTCTGTAAAAATAGAAAGAATCATTTGTGTCATTTCCAAACGATTATAGTATTCTATTTTATGTAGCGTATTTACCATTAATATCACCTCAGTAGTTTCTGTTCCGTTGAGCGAGGGTACGTAGCTTTTAAGTCCTTGAATTTGTTTAAATTCATTTCTGATATAGAATTTCATCCTTTGTTGACGCTGGGCAGTGTTGATGCCTAATGAAGGATTCTCTAACTCAGCCACCAATGATTGCTTTTGTTTACTAACAATCCTAACTAAGTGTTTTAAAAAAATTGTGCCCACACCACTGCCTTGATGAGTTCGTTGTACGGCAAAATACTCTAGAAGGGTAAAAGTGGAATTTGATAAATCCCATAGAATAGCCATGGCTATCACGTTCCCATTCTCTTTAGCTACTATGAATTGTCCTTGAGGGGATACTATTCTGCCTTGTAAGCTTTCAATGCTCTGTTGTTCTTCAGGAGGGAAAGCTTCATAGTAGATTGTTAGAGCCTCATTGAAATCAGGATCATTGCTTTCGGATAGTATTTTGTATATCATCACATATTTTTTTGTAAATGTAGGAAAGAAGTCTGCAGTTTTCAACGATAGATAATATTCCTGAGCATAAGGGAAGACTGTAATTTCATGATTTTTGTGACAAGACAGAAGGGTAAAAAAAAAGAGAGTATTCAAATCTTGAATACTCTCTTTTTAGAATTTCACGGTTGTGATTTAGATTTCCTTTTCTTTAGGAGACATAACAACTTCCGTCTTTGTTGGTTTTGCAAAATACTTCTTAGCAAATTTCTCAACCTTTTCTTTACTAATCGAATTGATCAGGTTATCGTAAGCTTCAGGAGTCAACATATCTTTATTATAGATATAGTGTGCATTAATTGCATCAACCCAGTAAGTATTTTTACGAAGATTTTCCTGACGCACTTTAATCAAGTTTTTCTTTACTTCATTTAGATCATCTTCCTTAACACCTTTGGTGAAAAGCAACTGGATTTCATTGTAAACAATTGCTTTTAATTTATCAGCTTTAGCTGGATCTGTATCAAATTGAATTGATACATTGTATTCTTCACGAGGAAGTTTTTCTACGTTTGCCCAAACACCTACACCATAGGATCCGCCTTCTTCTTCTCTAATGACATCTAAGTAACGTTTGCTAAGTAATTTAGAGATCACGTCCATCATGATTGAATTATCCTTTGTGTATTTGATATCACCATGGAGATCGATTCTGATACTAGTTTTAGGTGTTTCCATCTCTCTAGTAAAGTGGCTGTAAGTGTCCTTCTTAGGGAAGTTAACTCCACTATCTTTCCAATTCTCTTTTCTATCGATATCTTTAATGCTACCTAAATATGTTTCAATCATAGGTCTTGCTTTTGCAGCATCAATATTTCCAACAAAAATGAAAGTAAAGTCACTTGCATCAACTAAACGCTCGTTGTACACACGTTTCATAGTCTCAAAGTCTAAGCTTTTGATCATATCTGTGCTGAATAGAATCGTACGAGGATTGTGATCTGTTGTTGTCATCGATACAGAATCGCGAAATGCCTTGTTTATATCAGTTCCCATATTGGCAACAAAAGCCATATAACGCCCTTTTAAGGCATCGAATGCTTCTTTGTCGAAGCGTGGCTTCTCGAAATATAAATGAGCTAGTTTCAATAACGTCTCAAAGTCTTGGATTGAAGAATTACCGCTTAAACCTTCTGTAAGTTC
>NZ_JBFFKR010000344.1:0-3075 GCF_041555295.1 Ancylomarina sp.
AACATTTCGTCCATCCGATTTTAAAGGGATTTGTATGTTATAACGACCTTCGACTGCTATCATTTTAAAAGGAGCAAATTCAGAATCAACTTTCAATAACCGATCGATAAATTTCAACATAATATCGAATATCAGACGATTTCGTCCACTAACTTCAACAGGTTTCTCCTTATCTAAATTGAAATAAAGTGTTTTAAAGGCATCTTCCAAAACATTGGTTTGCCTCTTTTTATCTTTTCTTAAGCTTTCAAGATCAGACTTACTTATGGTCTGTCCAATATAAGGCTTGTACAAATCCTCCATAGCCTGATGAAATAGGTTCCCAAACATTGGAGGATCAATTTCCTCAAGAATGGTATCAGGCTCTTTCATCCCTGCCAAATAACGATAGTAGAATCTCAAGCTACAGCCCATATACGAGTTTAGCGCAGAAGGCGAAAAACTTCTCTTATCACTTACACAGTATTCATTAAGCTGCTTAAGTATTCTTCCATTTTTCGCAATACTTATGGGCTTTGCATTGGTAATAACAATATCATGTGAAGGGTGTTTTTCTTCAATCTGAAATACCGATTCGTATTTCAACTGATAAAGGAAACGACTCATTTCACCCGTTCTAATCCCATCACTTTGTGTACTATATAATAACTTGATTTCTTCAGGTCTCTGAATTAATCTGTAGAAGTAATAGGCAAAAATGGCATCCTGATGATCGATGGTAGGCATACCAAAACCTTGACGCAAATGGTATGGCACAAATGAATTGGATGTTCCTGTTTTAGGCAGTTTCCCCTCATTCATTGATAGCACAATGATCTTCTTAAAGTCAAGCAAACGGGTTTCCAATATACCCATCACTTGTAAACCTGCTAAAGGTTCTCCTTCAAATGGAATACTCAAAGACTGAATCATCTTGTCCAGTAAACGATAAAAGGTGTCGAGTTTAATCTCAATCTTATGCTGATCCAACAGACCCGTCAATCGTTTTATGGCTAAAAACAGATGGTAAATATATTCTCGTTCAATTTTATCCAATCGGCCTTCATCTTCTTTATTCAGATCAAGGTTTTTATAAATAGCCTGCAATAAATCGAGCAGATATGAAGAAACCTGTTCGACTGAATTTAAGGGTATAAATAGCTTTTCAATTACCGGGTCACCAACAAGAATTGCACGATTCACATGCACCCAATTACTCTTGATTATTTGTTGAGCTAAACGATCTGCTAACTCGGGGTTAATTGCATTCAAATATTGATGATTCAAAAGTGCCAAAACTTGCTTGTGATGAAATACAAACTCGGAACCTTGTTGACGTCCACCCTTTTGCAAATCGATAATCAGACCTAACAAACTAGCTACAGGGGTGTTCTTAGCTGGATATCCCATGGTCACATTCACATGCTCCACATTTTTAGGAATCGAATTCAACACAGGCAAAAGCAATTCCTCATCAGCCAAAATAACGGCTATCTCTTCCAATTTCACATCCTTCTGCTCAGCGTATTCCTTTAGATATTGATGAGCAAATTTTGCTTGTCCAACTTCAGATGAAAGTGAAATAAACTCTATTGGCTCTCTATCTGCAACAATATTCTTAAAAGAAATTTGACTCTCGGGAGATGGGAATCGTCTCAAGTTATCACGCATAAACAAACCAGCTTCATGATAAGGATTTTTCACATACGACTCATCGTAATCCCAATAGAATTCAGCTTGCTCTCTTTCCTTAAGACATGAAAAAATATCCTTTTCACATCTATTCAGAGCATTGAAACCCGCAAAAATAATCTTATCATATTTAATCTCAATTTCCTTCTTCTCCAATCGATCAACCACCAATCTGCTTGCCATTCCCTCGTAAGCTAGGTCTTCATTTTCCAACTCTTCTCTCAAGTTGGAGTAAATGGTAAACAAAGACTCCCAAACGGAAATGAACTGATGTTGATGCTCTGATAATTTTTCCGGATTAAAAGTGCTCCAAAAAGAGCGAATCGCTTCAATCTGTTCTTCGTCCAGATAATCGAAGATATTTTCAATCTCTTTCTCATCTGCCAAATTTTGAAATAAATGCTTAGCATCTACACGATACTTATCCAAATCATCAAAATCACCCAGAATCATCTCACCCCAATGATAAAACTCATCAAAAGTTTCATCCGTTTTGCAGACAGAGCAGTAGATTTTATACAAACGACACAATAGAGCCAAATTATCCTCAACCATCAGTGGAGACCATTTCTTAATCAGGTCATTAATTGTTAGAACCTCTGGTGCAAAGATTGGTTGATCAACAAGTTCGTTAAGGTATTTTGAAAAGAACAACCCAGCACGACGGTTTGGAAAAACCAACAAACAATTGGATAACTGATTGCCATATCGCGTGTATAATTCGTTTGTAACTTGCTTTAAAAATGAGGACATATATGTTGTGAATGTATGTGTTTAAATTTGAATTCAGACGCGATAAATCACATCTCTACTGGTTGTGACAAACCTTTATTCTTTAACCTTTGTACTTTATCCTTGTTTTCTATTTACTGTAATCGAAAACCCAATCAATTTCTTTTGATTCTGACATGCCGTTAGGATTACAGCCAGGCTTTCCTTCAGGAATTTCAACGCCTAGCTCTTTATAATAATCGACCCAAACAGGGTGAAAACTTCCTGTTTTAGGATCTTTAAAGGTCATCGCATCCAACTTGAATATTTCAGATCCATCACCAGAATGCTTAATCATCTCATAAATCAGTTCGGAGCAATAGTAAGTAGAATCAGACATTAAATATATGGGATCGTAGGGTGAGCCAACGAGACTCTTACCATGTGAAATTGCTTTTTCAATTCGAGCATTGTGTTTTTCCTTTAATCGAGCCACACGTACCTTAGGCATTCGATCCGTATTCAGACTTCTTGTTAAAAAACTATCCAATGCAGTATATTGCACTGCATCTCCTGTGGCTTCCAAAACGACTAGAGAACCATCGACATTTGGTACCATGATACCAACATGAGAAAAACTCATAGGCTTTGCTTCTGCTGTGACCTCTTCAATAGCATCAGACAAAGAACTTC
>NZ_JBFFKR010000345.1:0-3063 GCF_041555295.1 Ancylomarina sp.
GAATTCACTACTTGAAAACCTATTACAATGGGCTAAATCTCAACTCGGTAGCATCAAACATCAAGCAATAGAATTTAACCTTTCAGAGGTTATTGAGGAAAACATCGAAATTCAAAGACTTAAAGCGAAAGAAAAATCCATCGAGATTAACTCGCATATTGATAAAAACAGCCATGTGTATGCTGATATCAACATGATCAATACAGTTATCCGTAACCTAATTAGTAACGCCATCAAATTTTCATATCCTAAATCAGAAATTAATATCTTTACTAAAGTTGATAATAAGATGCTTCAGTTGTCTGTTCAAGATTATGGTGTGGGTATTAATCAAGAGCAACAAGATAAACTCTTTAAAATTGAGAGTAATACATCAACTTTAGGCACAAATAATGAAACGGGGACTGGTTTAGGTTTAATTCTTTGTAAAGAATTTGTAGAAACCAATGGTGGTTCGATCTGGATAGAAAGTGAAAAAAGCAAGGGGGCAAGTTTCATATTTACTATCCCCTTACACAATTCTTAATTTATTTCTCCTGTTTATTAATCGCTGCAATCAACAAACTTAAATCTTTTACTCCTAAAGTGATTGAAGGCGCAGAAAGTGTTGCTCCAGATATACTATCAATATCTTTATCTATTTGTAAAGACTTTCCTCTGCTCTTTCCAATAAATTGCTTCAACCAGGAACGAGACATAATTTCTCCCCCATAAGTTGATCGGTAAACAAGCACAACTACTTTCATAATAAGTAAATCGGTATCGAATATCACCATATAATCAAAGTAATCATTTTTACCTTTTGAAGAAGCAAAACAAGCATAGCCCAATTCGGATTCTGATGTTTTTAAAAGAGAAACCTTAACATTTTTCACCGATGTATATGATGAAATCAAGGTATCCGAAACCTCCATATCTCTCAACTCAACAACATTTTTTGGGAAAAGCTTCACCAAAGTCTTATCAATTTTCTTTTGAATTGATTTAGGAAAATCAGCAGCATTTAGCAAAAGGCTGGAAATCAGCAAACAAATTAAAATAGCAGTCTTTCTCATAAATTTAGTTTAAAACCACTAATTGCGAAGCACATGGCACCCCACCTACTTCGCAATTAAAGATTATAATATCTTAGTCAATATTCTCTTAGAACCAAACACCAACTCCAAAGTTTAAGAAGTAAGCCTTATCATCGTTACCATTTTTTGAATACTGGTAATCAGCTTTCACAACTGCTCCCTTTGCTAAATGATAGCTCAAACCAACAAAAATATCTTCACGATCGTATGCTTTATTAGCGATCTCTCCTGAAACCATTTTGTGCTGAGTATTGTAGTTTTCGTAACGTACAAATGGGATTAAAGCTTGATCCTTACCGTGAAGTAAATCATATCCAGCTTCAACATAGTACCCCATCATTTGCTTACCTAAATCAGCCCCATCAGCTACTTTATTATACTCATCAACATTGTTCAGGAAAGAGTGAATATACTGACCTTTCAAACGTAATGCATCAAGTCTGTAACGGAAATCAAGACCAATCATGCTAATACCTACACGAGTTGAATCTGCAAAGTTTTCAGCGATGCTATCATCTTTATCTAATCCGTCGAAAGCTGACGACTGAGTCTTTCCAAAGTAAGCAGAAAGACCTAAATTCAAACCTTTAACACCATAGTAATCAACTTTTGCTGATAATGAAGGAGAAGTGAAAGTTGACTCAGCACCTTTCTGACGACCTTTACGTACACCATCCGACGCTCTAAGCTTGCTTGATCCGTCATAACCATTGAAACCATTCATGATATACATTTGGTATTTTAAAGGCGCATTAGCTAAACGACCATTGATACCGAAACCAATCTCTCTCCAGGTAGTAGGAACAATATACTTATCAACACTTGGACGCTCAACACCATTGAAAGTTGTTGGCTCATGATATTCGTTCACAATACCCATTGGTACCAACATCAAACCAGCACGTAAAGCTGTGTTTGGTCTAACATTATAGTTTAAAAAAGCCTGCTCAACGTAAACCTCTTTCACATGTTCAAACTCAAGCTCAGTAACAAATGAAGTCTTATCGTTGAACTGGTATCCAAAAAACATCACCATACGATGAACATCCATTTTACCATTATAACGAGTTTGACCACTCACTTGCTGGTTGTAGTGAATCTCACCATAACCACCAATACTTAATTTTTCATCTTTAACTCTTTCTAAAATTGTAGTACCAATACTCTTGTACTCATCTTTTACTTCTTGTGCTTTCAATCCGAAAACAAAAGCAACAGCCATCAATAACAATAATCCTTTTTTCATTTTTTTATTTAGTTTAGATATAATCCTTTATTTTAAACAAAAGCTAAGCCTTGTTTGACGCTGCTAAACTAGATTTAATCTTAATAAAAGAAAATACCTACATGTAGGTATTTTTCTTGAACACACTGAAATCAGAGCTTACACATATTGAATAATCCATATATTTTTATACTTTCGCTCTTATTAAAACCAATTATAAAAACCATGGATATCACGCTATATATAAAACAGTTTTTTATCGATTTCATTCAGATTCTTAATGAAATGTCGCCCTATCTGCTCTTAGGTTTTCTATTTGCGGGTATTTTAAAAGTTGCCATTCCCCAGAAATTCATCGATAAGTATATGGGACAACAAAATAGTCGCTCCGTACTGAATGCATCTCTTTTAGGCATCCCCATGCCTTTATGTTCATGTGGTGTTATTCCTACTGGTATTTCCTTTTATAAAAGTGGAGCAAGTAAAGGTTCATCAGTCTCTTTTCTAATCTCAACCCCACAAACGGGTGTCGATTCCATACTGGTAACCTATTCCCTACTGGGACTTCCATTTGCCATTATTCGTCCCATCATAGCTTTAGTTACAGGTTACGTGGGTGGTATGTTGGCTAATCGCTACGACAAAAGGGAGAATGGACTTGAGAAAAACATTCCAACTGAGACTGCTAGCTGTGATACAAATTGCAATACCAAAACTGAATCAGATTGTGAATGTGGCGACTCTTGTGACACACAAACAGAC
>NZ_JBFFKR010000346.1:0-3047 GCF_041555295.1 Ancylomarina sp.
GCAGAAAGAATTCACACCCCTCTGATTTCTTCCTTCATCAAAGCATCTTCTATCTCCTTTTTGCATTTGACATCTTCGACCTTTCATCTGCGGAGTTCGCATTCTCGAACAATCAGCTTGCATACCTCTAAACATTCCTTGCTCCTGACACTGTAATTCAGGGCCCGCTAATCGCATATTAACTCTTTCTTCCATCAACTGCTTTTCTAAAGCCGTCATTTTATCGATATTCTCAAAAACCTTCTTTTCATTTAACTCCTCGGCAGACATTAAAGTTCTTTGATAAGCTCTAAGCTCATTCAATTCATTCTTTACATCAAGGGTTGCTTTAGCAAATTCAACTTTAGCAGCTCTTAATTCTTCTTTTTGAGCATCTGTCAATTGAATCATTGTTTTCTCCATTCTTTCGGCTCTTTTTCTTTGTTGTGCTTGACTGATTCCACTGAAAAGCATTAAAGCCATAACGATACATACTGTTATTTTCGTTTTCATATCTTCATTTTTTAAACAGAGATTCTTCTTTTATAATAGAAGATCAACCGATGTTAAATATTGAATTAATTTATTCTGATTCAAATGAGATTTCATTAGTTTGGATCCACTCCCATTTTAAAATCGCTTTCGAGATTTAGACGTTCTACCTTTCGAAAGGTTTAATTTTAAATCAAAAAAAAGATCCACCCGATGGGTAGATCTTTAAAATAAACGAAATTTCAATTCAGACTATTCTTTCATATCGATCACATAATCAATCGTATTATCTAGTTTACTGATAATAGGATAAAAACCTTCATCATCAATTAAATCACGAGCGATATAAGCTTTTACTTGAGTCTCAATTATCTCTAAAGAACTATTCAGACCTTTCTTATCTGGCTTCACTCCGGCATCCTGACAATATTTCGTCAAATCCTGAATAAGGGGTTTATTCTTTAAATAAGCTAATATTTCTTCGACCTTAGTGAAAGCTTTCATCTCAGCTCTATTCTTATCAACATAGTCGAAAGCAAATCGATAAATTAAGCCCTTACGACTTAACTCTCTAAAATAGCTTGAATAGCCTGTTGTGTCTACTGGAATAAAAACATCAGGCATAATCCCTCCGCCACCATAAACAATATTACCTCCTGGAGTTTTAAATTTCAATGAATCAGCAAAATGAATTGAATCTTCCTTTTGGAATTCACCATGTATATATCTCAAATTAATATCATTATTATAAGCTTCCTTACCATTAGAGTATGATTTTTGAATACAACGACCTGTTGGTGTGTAGTAACGAGCAACGGTCAGTCTCATGGCTGAGCCATCGGGTAACATTCGTTGTTCTTGAACCAAACCTTTACCAAATGATCTACGACCAACAATCTTACCTCTATCATTATCCTGAATGGCACCAGCAAAAATCTCACTTGCAGATGCTGAAAATTCATCAATTAAAATGACAATCGGTAAATCTTGACAATCTCCTCTTCCGGTTGATACATAATCGGTCTTAGCTTGCGATTTACCTTCAGTATAAACAATCATTTTACCTTCGGGCAAGAACTCGTTAATCATATTTGTAGCCGCAGACATATAGCCCCCGGTATTTCCTCTAAGGTCAACAATTAATTTTTTAACGCCTTCCCCCTTCAACTTCTCTAATCCTTTTGAGAACTCATGAAAAGTTGTGGCTCCAAAACGACTTACTTTGATATAGCCTAACTCATCATTAATCATATAAGCCACATCGACACTAGCAACTGGAATAGAACCTCGAATGATATCTAATTCGATTAAATCTTTAACGCCACGACGAGCAATGCTAACTTTAACGCCTGTTCCTTTTGGCCCTTTTAACTTACTCATGATAAAATCATCCTTCATATCAGCACCAACGATTGGAATACTATCCACTTTCACGATTCTGTCTCCAGCAAGAATACCAACATGTTCAGAAGGACCTCCCTCCACAACTCTAACAACGGCAACTGTATCCCGATAACGGATGAACTGAACACCAATTCCACCAAAATTTCCTTTTAGGTCTTCGTTGAATCCCTGCAAATCTTTAGCAGAAATATAAACAGTATGAGGATCAAGATTCTTAAGAATAGCTGGGATAGCTTGCTCAACCAATCGTTCAGCTGAAACAGTATCCACATAATCCTCAACAATCATATCAAGAACCGCATCCAATTTGTGACTTGCCGTTAAAGCAGGTGCGTTAAAGATCCTAGTTGTAGAATTTGGTTGAAAAAAAGAATTAATAAACATACCCAAAACAATAGCCATGGCTAATAAAATGGGGAGAAACATCTTCGTCTTATTATTCATCCTATATGGTTTTATAAGTTCTTACTATCGATAAATTTAACCTCTATTCCCGCTCTAATCAAAAGATCCTTTCCATCATTACAGTGATAGGCTTCAGAATAAACAACTCGATTTATTCCTGCTTGAATAATAAGCTTTGCACACTCGATACAAGGCGTTGCCGTTACATACAAAGTTGCACCTTCGCTACTATTGCTCGATTTCGCCACTTTTGTAATTGCATTAGCCTCGGCATGCAACACATAGGGCTTCGTTTTATTATCATCATCCTCGCAGATATTTTCAAAACCCGATGGCGTTCCATTATATCCATCAGAAATAATCATCTTATCTTTCACAATCAAAGCGCCTACCTGACGACGTTTGCAATAAGAATTTTCAGCCCAAACAATAGCCATTCTCAGATATCTACAATCAAGCTTCTCTTGTTTTTCCAAAAGTTCTGTACTTAAAATCTCCTGCATTTTATTGGTTTATTTAGTAGGTATTAAACAAAAATATAAAAAAATAAAGCTTACCGAATTTATTAGGGCGCAAGTTTCTTATTTATTTCAAAAATACAGACAGAGGCAAGCAGTTCTATAGCAATTAATAGAATCTGAGTTTCCATTCTATTAATCATTTTAAAATCATAAGTAAAGTCTAAATTTCACTATTAAAAAAAGGCTGGTTTGCTGAATTAATTTCAGCTGATTTTAATTATATTAGCCGATCCGATATTCAAGAAA
>NZ_JBFFKR010000347.1:0-3032 GCF_041555295.1 Ancylomarina sp.
AATTCAGATGCGTATGCCTTACGGTAAATATAAGGGATGGTATATATTAGACTTGCCAGAACGCTATGTGGTTTGGTACCATCAAAAAGGTTTTCCCGATGGGAAGCTTGGTCAGATGCTTGGTGTCGTTTACGAAATAAAATTGAATGGACTGGAGGATATGATGCGCCCTCTTTGTATGAAATATCGATAAACTAAAAGCCCAATTGTTGCTTTAAGAGTTTGTAGCCATTTTTACTAACCTTAAGTTTTTCGCCTGATTTAAGAATAAGCATCCAGCTATCTTTTTCGTAAGGTTCTAGCTTTGATATTTCTTCAATACGAATTAAGTACGAACGGTGTATACGACAGAATTCTTTTGGGTTGAGATGCGTCTCAAAATACTTCATCGTCTTTTGTTTCAGGTGATGACCCTTTTTAGTGTAGATCATGACATAATCATCCTGAGCTTCGAAATATCGAATATCGTCAACGGCAATAATATAAATCTTATTTCTTGATTTTACAACAATTCTATTCAGTTCTTCCTTGTTGTTGTCTTCGTGCTCTTTCAGTTTTTCAATGATGTTTGACTTTTCTGCTTGATTTTCCAATCTGGAAATCGCTTTTGATATGGCATCAGCAAAGCGTTCCTGAGAAAATGGTTTTAAAAGGTAGTCAACGGCATTGTGTTCGAATGCTTTAATGGCATATTCATTATAGGCCGTTGTGAAAACAATATTATAGGGTTTATCTAAGAGTTCCAAGAGTTCAAAACCAGTCAACTTAGGCATCTGAACATCAAGAAAAATAAGATCTGGATTTAATTCGTTTATAGCTTTTAAACCCTGGAATCCGTCAGAGTATTCACCTAAGATTTCAACTTGATCAATATTAGACAAATAGGATTTTACTAAATCTCGTGCTAATGATTCGTCGTCGATAATAATTGTTCTAATCTTTTCCATAGGTCGAATAGTTTGAGGTTTTAAAACTCAAATTTACATATTGTTTTCAATATTTTTAATACAAACTCATGTCGAGCTTAGTTGTTCTGTGGGAATTCCATATTGACAACAAAGTTGGATTCAGTTCGGGTAATGGCCAATAAATCTGTTCTTCCGTAAATGAGATTCATTCGCTCCATAATATTTTTTAAGCCAATTCCTTTTCCTTTAGGAGTGATTGCATCCTTATCAAAGTTGTTTGAGATTTGAATGATGAGATTGTTATTTCTGATCTCAGCTTTTGTTTTAATAACAACAGGTTCCAGACTTTCATGTACACCATGTTTGATTGCATTCTCATAAATGGGTTGCAGTATCAGATTCGGAATTTTTAAATCTTTAATTGATTCATCTATTTCAAAATCTAAAACTAAGCGTTCACCAAACCTTATCTTTTCAATTTCCAGATACAAGCGGCTATTTTCCATTTCATTGGAAAGCATATTTAGTTCTTTTAAATCCTGATCGAGTGAATATCTTAGGAAGGTAGATAACTTGACCAACATATCTCTCGATTGTTCGGGTCGAGCCAGAGTTAATGAACTGACTGAATTTAAGCTGTTGAATAAAAAATGTGGATTGATTTGTGATTTAAGAGCATTGATTTCTGCCTCTTTAATCAGATTTTTCAGGTCAGCTTCATTCTCAATCTTTGATTTAAAACTCCGATAATAGATAAAGACATAATAGACCATCACAATATAATCGTATATAGCGAATGCCATGAATACCATCCAATAATAAGGCATGATAATTTCAGGCTTATTATCATTGGAATTTGGGTCTTTATCAAAAAACGAAAAAATCAAATAGGTTAGTGATAACCAGATCGCAACCATTATAATGGCTACTGCAATGTGATGTAATGCTGCAGCCATTCGGCCAATTTTGTCAACATCAATATGTCTAACAATATACCAAATTGAAGGTGCTATAATCAGAAGAGGCAAGGATATACTTAAAGATGATATTAGTGCAACCTGAAAAGCTTCATTTTGGAAATACCAATCAATAGCAAATAGTGAGCATGCAAATGAAAACCAAAATCCAAGGTAAATGATTAAACCAAAACGATGGGAAAGAATAGGATGCTCCATACTTGTTTATAAAATGATCGGGGTAATGCTTTTGAAATTGTTTATAGAAACATGAATTATTTGCTCGACTTAATTTCACAACCACCAAGGGCAACAAAGCCCTTAATAATTAATTCTTTCTTAGGTTCTACAATGTAGTTTGGAGTTGGTACGCGTTTGTCGGATACACCGCCAAGTACAGCTGAAATATCAACTTTAACATCCCAATCTGGAGGAACAATAATAACGGAACCGCCAAACATGGCAAATAGATCAATGGTGTGTGTGCCTTCAGCTAGCTGAGCGTAAGTCAAGTCAACTTCACTTCCGCCAAACATGCAGGTAATATTGCCACCTTTAAAGTTTTTTGTGTTTATAATACGTTCGCCACCACCAAATATATTCAGTTCATTAATGTAATCTGTAGACTTCTCAGATCTGCTACACCTATTGCTAGGGCAAGAGTTACGTTTACGAATCACAATGATTCCTAAGAGTATTAGAAGAACTGGCCAGAAAAAACGATAAAGATCGAAATGCCAACCCAATAGTCGTGGTAGCATGAAAAAACCACCAATTAGTATTAGGGTAAAACCCGTTGTTCTATCATTTTTAGCAAAGGCAAATAGACTACCTAAAGCGATGAGTAGCATTGGCCATGAGAAAATAATATGGTGAAGATTATTTGGAATTAAATCCAGATTATTGAGGATTAATGCTCCACCAAATAGGATGAGTAAGATTCCAAAAATTGAATTGTTTCTTCCTCTTGGATTTTGCTGATCAGGAATATCTCGAAAATTTCTATTCATAACAGTATATTTTGAATTGTAAATGCTTGATTAATGATGACTTTTATCCTTTTTTTTATCGTTACAGATAGAGTTACATCCATCGGGTTTTAATATATAGCCGATTCCCATTAGAATTAAGATTCCTGGCCAAAACCATATTTGCCAATCATTTGAAA
>NZ_JBFFKR010000348.1:0-3032 GCF_041555295.1 Ancylomarina sp.
GTATCGATCTTCACTTTCTCATCTGGAGAGTGAGGGAAACGAATGGTTGGTCCGAATGAAATCATATCCCAATGTGGGTAATTAGAACCTAACAAACCACACTCTAAACCAGCGTGAATTGCCATAACCTCAGGAATCTTACCATACATGTCGTTATAAACACCTTGCATGGTTTTCAAGATTGGAGAATCCATATTTGGCTTCCATCCTGGATACTCACCTTCCAATACAACCTTAGCACCTGCCAAAGTAAATACAGAAGAAACCATCTCACCTAAATCATCTTTTGCAGAGTTAACTGAAGAACGCAATAAAGACTGAATAATAATCGTCTTATCGTCGCTATATACACGAGCAAGGTTAATCGATGTTTCAACTAAGCCAGGCATCGCATCACTCATACGCATTACACCATTAGGACAAGCATAAATAGAATCGATTAATCGGTTCTGAAGTTTACCTTTCATTACCTTCTTTGGTAAATCACAAGGCTCAGCAAAGAAAGTTAAGTCTGGCTCTACACCACTTAGCTCAGCTTTGAAAATCGCTTCAAACTCTTTTAATGATGCAGCGCAAGCATCAACATGCTTCACAGGAACAACAACAACAGCAAAAGACTCACGTGGAATAGCGTTACGTAATGAACCACCATCGACAGAAGAAACACGTAAACCGAAGTTCTTAGCAGCATGCTTTAAGAAACGGAATAATAATTTGTTAGAGTTTCCGCGACCCAAAATAATTTCCATTCCTGAGTGACCACCTTTAAGACCTTTAACGTTCAATTTAAAAGCAGCAGTATCCTTAGGCGTATCAGTTAATTTATTTTTGAAAGTAACGTTAGCATCAATACCACCAGCGCAACCTACGTATAATTCACCTTCGTCCTCTGAGTCCATATTCAAAAGAATATCGCCATCAAGAACACCTGCCTGAAGACCAAAAGCACCAGTCATACCAGTTTCCTCATCAGAAGTAAACAAAGCCTCAACAGGACCGTGAACCATATCAGTAGCCTGTAGAACAGCCATAGCAGCAGCAACACCCATACCATTATCAGCACCTAGAGTTGTACCGTTAGCAGTCAACCACTCACCATCTACGTAAGTTTCGATAGGATCTTTCTCAAAATCGTGATCGGTATCAGAGTTCTTTTGAGGAACCATATCAAGATGACCTTGCATGATAACACCCATTCTATCTTCCATTCCTGGAGTAGCTGGCTTCTTTATAATAATGTTTCCTACTTCATCTTTAATCGTCTCAAGACCTAAGTCTTCACCAAATTTCATCATGAATGCCTGAATAGCATCTTCGTGTTTAGATGGACGAGGAATTTGAGTTAGTGAATAAAAGTTTTCCCAAATTGCTTTAGGTTCCAAGCTTAAAATTTCTTTGCTCATTATTATTGTGTTTTTAAGTATTTATGAAATTTTCAGTTCTTAAAATAGAATCAATAAATTGAATATCTATTTTAAAGAGTCCTAAAGGTATAAGTTTTTTGATTTTAAGGAAAGAACATGAGCAAAACCTTTCCGGAAATAACAGATTTTAACAACACAGGCCTTTTTGCCTAATTACAAGCCACAAACAAGTGAAAAAATAAAAGCCGATAGAAAATAATTCCATCGGCTTCTTTATATTAGTTATCTAATAAGGACTAGTCCTTGTACATCTTTTCGATAAGGTGCCTGTACTTTTCCTGAATCACCTTTCGTTTAAGCTTCAGTGTAGAGGTGATTTCACCTGCTTCCATAGAGAATTCTTTCGGCAAAAGGGTAAATTTCTTAATCTTCTCGAAACGTGAAAATTCCTTTTGCATATCTTCAAAGCGTTTCTCAAAGAATTCTACAATCTGAGAATTTGCAATTAAATCTTCAATAGAGTCAAAGGAAATTTGATGTTTTTTTGCATACTGACGAAGAGGTTCAAAGGCTGGAACAGCCAAAGCCGTCACATATTTCTGACAATCACCAATTACGGCAACCTGTTCGATAAATAGATCGTTTATTAAGGTTGTTTCCAACTTTTGAGGAGCAATATATTTACCTCCCGAAGTTTTCATCAAGTCTTTGATTCTATCGGTAATCTTTAAATTCCCATTCTCATCGATCCGACCTGCATCGCCCGTGTAAAACCAACCATCTTTCATCACTTTGGCAGTCTCCTCTGGCTTTTTATAATAACCTCGCATCACGCCAGGTCCCTTAACTAAAATCTCGTCGTTATCACCAATCTTAATCTCAACACCATTCAGTGTTTTACCTGTGGTATTGAAATCGATGTGTGTATCGCCATAAAGACATACAGTTGCCATCGTTTCTGTAAGGCCATATCCCATTTTAACATTCATACCTACAGAATGGAAAAATGCCAAAATTTCTGCTGATAAAGGCGCACCACCGCAAGGGGTGAAATTAATGCGTCCTCCAAAAATATCACGAAACTTACGTAAAACAAGTTTATCCGCTAGTTTGAACTTCAATTTCAATCCAAAAGGAACTTTCTTTTCGAAACGTTTGTATTGGTTATTCCTTAAGTCTCCTATCTTCAAAGACCAATTCAGAATTTTAAGTTTTATACCTGAAGCCTCATTACGCTTATCCTGAATAGCTGAATATACTTTCTCATAAATACGAGGAACCGTACACATAATGGTTGGTCTAGCCTCTTTCATCGTCGCTCCAATCTGCTTTGGATCACGATTAAAATAAATTTTGTATCCTCGATGTAAACAGAAGAATGTCCACCCTCTCTCGTAAACATGACTAAGTGGGAGGAAACTTAATGAAACTTCATCATCACTTACAGCAAGCTCCTTATCGTGAGATCGTAGAACAGCTGTAATATTATTGTGATCTATCATCACACCTTTAGGCTCACCAGTTGTACCCGAGGTGTAAATTAGAGTTGCTAAATCGTCGATATGTGCCGTTTCGAATCGAGCATCGAATTCTTTTCCCAGACGTGAAGCTTTTCCCATCTCAATAAACTCATCCCAATACATAGAATCCTGATGATCGCTTATTTTA
>NZ_JBFFKR010000349.1:0-3024 GCF_041555295.1 Ancylomarina sp.
GGATTATCTCTAAGGTATTGAGCAATTTCTTCAAGTTTACCCGTCCCAACAAAAGTCTTGGGATGTGAACGCTGCAATTTTTGAGTAAAACGTTTTACTGTTTCAGCTCCCGCTGTTAATGCCAGAAAATCTAACTCATCAAGATATTCTTTCACCATAACTTCGGTCATGCCTTGAGATTGGTCTATAACACCAATCAAAATTGCTTTTTCCGATTCTATTTTATTATTAAGGAAATCTCCCATGTATTTTCGAATATATGATTTATGGATTTAATTCATCTATATAAAACTAAACCCTCTCTCTTTTAAAGGTATCGACAAAAGTAAGCAATATTCGTATATAAAGTGAATTAGACCTATAACAAAAAGAGGCTCTGAAAAATCAGAGCCTCATATATCGAATACAAAATGTATTACTTATTGTAATTGGAAATTGATCGGCACAGTATAAGATACTTTTACTGCTTTACCACGTTGCTTACCTGGCTTCCACTTTGGCATCATCTTAATTACACGAAGAGCTTCTTTGTCAAGAGAAGGGTCAACCCCTCTCATAATCTTAACATTCTCAACTTGTCCAACTTTGTTAACAACAAAACCAACGTATACACGTCCAGTAATACCATTTTCTTGCGCAATTACAGGGTACTTAACAGATCTATTAATCCATTTTTGTAATTCAATGTCTCCACCTGGAAATTCAGGCATATCCTCTACAATTACAAATACCTGCTGCTCATCCTCTTCCTCAGTCTCTTCAACAACTTGAATTTCAACCTCTTCATCCATATCAGCTTCAGAGTCTTCAATTTCTAGTTCGTCTTCAATTTCTTCATCGTTATCCACAATGTTCAAAATATCAGCAACCTTAGGAGCTGGTGGTGGTGGTGGTGGTGGCTTAACAGGCTCTTGACGAGTAATAGGAATAATTTCCTCTTCAGCCTGCATTTCTTGCTCTGCCTGCAACACGTTGGCTTCACTTGTATCAACTCGCCACTCAAAGGCTAGAAATACAATAGCAAGAGTAAGAGCCAGACCAATCTCTAGAAAAAGACCTCTCTTATTCTCTAGATCTGCTTTTTGTGACTTCTTAACTTCCATAGTTTTCTTTTTATTTTTCTAGTAAATTCAGCGTCTAAAAATACAGATTCCAATTGTATTATCAAAATTATACTTTAGACATGCTTAATTATTCGGGGGTTAAAGATAGAAAAATTCACGTCAAACACGTTTAAACAACCTACATAACACATTTTAATACTCAAAAGACCTTTCAAAAAGACAAATTTTATAAAAACAAATTAGTTTTCCAGCAAGTTCAATCCAGATAAAAAGGAGTCATTCATTTTCAGCACTTCTAAACACTAAACTTATCAATATGTCATTCCTGTTTCAAAATCAATCAATACAACAATCAGATTAACAAAAAAATACACCTTTGAACCCAAATTACAAACGTTAGCGTAAACCGAATAAATAGATCATGAAATTAAAAACATAAAGAGGCTCTGAAATACAGAGCCTCTTCATTATTTATAATCAAGATTAATTACTGTAATTGGAAATTAATAGGTAAAGAGAAAGAAACTTTCACTGCTTTACCTCGTTGTTTACCAGGTTTCCACTTTGGCATTTTTTTAATCACTCGAATTGCTTCTTTATCTAAAGCAGGATCAACTCCTCGAACGACAACAATATTCTCAATGCCTCCTGATTCATTTATCACAAAATTCATATGTACTCGACCAGTTATACCATTTTCTTGAGCTATTACTGGATACTTAACTGATTTATTTATCCAATTCATAAGTTCAGCATCTCCACCAGGGAATTTGGGCATTTCTTCAACTATAATAAATATTTCTGGCTCATCATTTTCCTCAATATCCTCATTCACTTGAATCTTAACATCTTTGTCCATATCAACAAAGGCTTCTTCTATAACTAATTCTTCTTCAATATCCTCATTGTCATCAACAAGAATTATAACATCCATCATTCTAGGTGCAGGAGGTGGAGGTGGTGGTGTATTAATAGGCTCACGAGTAATAGGGATAATTTCATCATCTACTTCCAATTCTTGCACATCATTCAACACTCTTAGTTCTTGTGAATCAACACGCCATTCAAAAGCGAAAAATACAAGGGCAAGAGTAAGAACTAAACCAACTTCAAGAAAGAGGCCTCTTTTGTTTTCCAAGTCTGCTTTTTTTGTTTTTTTGATTTCCATAGTTCCAGTATTAATTTATTAAAAATCAAATCTTATTAAAGAACAACTGAATGCATCATTAAAAGTTTGATTAAAACCAATGTGATCTATGAACATAAATATAGCAAAATGATAATGAGAAAAAACCTTACTACGACCATCTTAAAGAATTTTAACAATCATGTTTATATTTTAACATATAATTCAGTAGAATTTTCTCACAAAAACAGCAAAATTAATTGCAAGAAAAAAGGACGATAAACATCATCCCTAAGAATTAATCTTACAAAAATTCTAAATTAAAATGAGTGGAAAATTAACAAAGCCCGAACTCATCCTACCTATACACACTATTCTTCTACTGTAATCAATCGTTTACCCTAGTAAACAATTATGGGTCATCGTTAATTTTCCACTTACCTCTTTTTACGTATACTTTTAAAAAAGGTTATACCTCAATTCATTTTTTTATAAAAAGAGCTTTGCTATTATTATAATTCACATATATTTGTCATCGAATTGGGGGATTAGCTCAGTTGGCTAGAGCGTTTGACTGGCAGTCAAAAGGTCAGCGGTTCGATTCCGCTATTCTCCACCCACTATACTAAGCAGTTACAGCATTTTGCAGTAACTGCTTTTTTATTTGTTCGCAAACAAATTCGCAAACTTTTCATGGATCACCGGCAAAACCTGGGTCTAACAAAATAATCATTCTAATTAGGCGAATATTTTCGTTAAACGAAATAAGAAGAAGTCAATATCCACAACGCCTCTTAAAGATCTCCTGAAGTCTTTAATTTTTGCATTAAAAGA
>NZ_JBFFKR010000350.1:0-3006 GCF_041555295.1 Ancylomarina sp.
GGTTTGCAATATTTTCGCAAAAGTCGAGAACTCATCATGGCATTGCTATGCATCCCTTCTTCATCGACAAAACGCTCCGTTTGAATTTGACGTGCCGCCTCAACCCTTGCCCTAATATCTGCCGATTTTTCGGACAGGCGTTCATCCGAAATTTTATCGAAAGAAACGGGTGTGACCTCAATATGAATATCGATACGATCGAGAAGTGGTCCGGAAATGCGACTCAAATATTTTTGAACCATACCTGGGGGACAAAGGCAATCTTTATCGGGGTGATTATAAAACCCACAAGGGCAGGGATTCATTGATGATATCAGCATCGTACTTGCCGGGTAATCAACCGTGAATTTGGCTCGTGATATTGTAATGGTTCTATCTTCCAAAGGTTGTCGCATAACTTCGAGTACCGTACGCTTAAATTCGGGTAATTCGTCGAGAAAAAGCACCCCATTGTGCGACAAACTGATTTCACCAGGCTTGGGAATTGTTCCGCCCCCAACGAGTGCGACGTCAGAAATCGTATGATGTGGGCTACGAAAAGGACGTTTGGTCATTAGGCCACTCCCCTTTTCAAGCGTGCCAGCCACCGAATGAATCTTAGTTGTTTCGAGAGCTTCCTGCAAACTCAAGGGAGGTAAAATACCTGGAATGCGCTTTGCCAGCATTGTTTTTCCGGAACCGGGAGGGCCAATCATAATAATATTGTGTCCCCCGGCAGCAGCAATCTCAAGTGCTCTTTTCACATTTTCTTGCCCTTTTACATCGGCAAAATCATGTTCAAAATGATTCAGGTGAGAATAAAACTCTGCCCTTGTATCTACTTCTGTAATGACCAACTCAGTATCTCCATTAAAGAAATCAATCAGCTCCTTAATATTCTCTATGCCATAAACATTCAGGTTATTAACAACTGCCGCTTCTTTAGCATTTTCCTTTGGTAAGATTAAGCCTTCAAAACCTTCTTCTCTGGCCTTTATTGCCATAGGCAAAACGCCTTTTATAGGAACTAAACTTCCATCAAGCGAAAGCTCACCCATAATCACATATTTTTGCAAATCGGGACACTTAATTTGTTCTGTAGCTGTTAGTATTCCTATAGCTAAGGGTAAATCATAGGCCGATCCCTCCTTCCGAATATCAGCAGGGGCCATATTAATAATGATCTTTTTACCTGGAATTTTATAGCCAACTTCTCGTAATGCAGAATCAATACGCTGCTGACTTTCCTTCACCGCATTGTCGGCTAAACCAACTAATGAAAAACGAACTCCGTTAAAAACATTGACTTCAATCGTGATGGTCGTTGCATGAATACCATACACCGCACTTCCATAGGTTTTGATGAGCATTTGACCTGATTTTTAAACTATATGATAATGTAATGAGACTTTAAATTAATAATTTATGTTGAATTAAATGAAAATATTTTTAAGATTCTGACTTTTAAAATCAAAAGTCGATTTTAAAATTACTTTCATTAATAGTTTTCAACAATCATGTTAATAAGTTGATTACCGAAATATTTAGAAGAGAGAAACATTCTTCCGTTGGAAAGTTTAACTTTAAACTAATTTTGAAAATAAATTTGAACGACTATGCGCCAATATCTCGAATTGCTAAAAAAAGTAACTCTAGAAGGGAACCAAAAAGGTGACCGAACAGGAACCGGAACGATTAGTCTTTTCGGTCATCAAATGCGATTCGACCTATCAGAAGGTTTTCCGGTACTTACAACCAAAAAACTACACTTAAAATCCATCATTCATGAGCTTTTGTGGTTTTTGAATGGTGACACCAATGTCAAATATCTACAGGATAATGGGGTGAAGATTTGGAATGATTGGGCTGATGAGAATGGCGATCTTGGTCATGTGTATGGCTACCAATGGCGTTCATGGCCTAAAGCTAATGGCGAACATGTCGATCAAATTTCTCAATTGGTAAATGATATTAAGAATAATCCTAACTCGCGCCGATTAATCGTCAGTGCCTGGAATGTTGCCGATATAGAAAATATGGCTTTACCTCCTTGTCATGCTTTATTTCAATTTTACGTGGCTGATGGCAAATTGTCTTGTCAGTTATATCAACGTAGTGCCGATATCTTTTTGGGTGTTCCTTTTAATATTGCCTCTTATGCCCTACTTACCATGATGATGGCCCAGGTTTGTGGTTTAGAAGCGGGTGACTTTATTCATACATTAGGTGATGCTCATATTTACAACAATCATCTGGAGCAAGTTGATTTACAATTGACTCGGAAGCCTAAAAAACTGCCTCAAATGAGAATCAATCCTGATGTTAAAAGTATATTTGATTTTAAATATGAAGACTTTAGCCTCGAGAATTATGAAGCCGATCCTCACATTAAAGGAGCTATTTCGGTTTAATCACATTATAATTATTAAATTGCTGAAGCGTTAAACAGAATAAGAGATTGGGATTTTAAGAATTTGAGTTTAAAATCACAAATTCCCCCAATAATCTTGCACTCATTAACTACATACACATTCACTAACCCATACCTATCATGCCTATATCAATCATCGTAGCAACTTCTCAAAACAATGTTATTGGGAAAGATAATCAACTCATTTGGCGTTTATCTGCCGATCTAAAAAGATTCAAGGCTTTAACAACAGGACACCATATTATTATGGGCCGTAAAACCTTCGAATCGATAGGCAAGCCGCTTCCAGACCGTACCTCAATCATTATTACCCGTCAGGTGGATTACAAAGCAGAAGGCTGCATTGTGGTGAATTCATTGGATGAAGCCCTTGCGAAAGTACCTGCCGATCAGGAAGCTTTTATCATTGGTGGTGGTACAATTTATAAAGAAGCTATTGACAAGGCTGATAAATTGTATCTAACATTGGTTCATGGCAAATTTGAAGGCGACACATACTTCCCTAAAGTTGACTCAAAAATATGGACTAGTTTGAAACGTGAAGATCATATGCCTGATGCTAAAAATGAGCACGCATATTCTTTCATCGATTACGA
>NZ_JBFFKR010000351.1:0-3005 GCF_041555295.1 Ancylomarina sp.
AACTTCAATTGAACCTTCAGTTCCACCATGACAAATCGGTGTCGTTTTTGCAACAAGAGAAACAACCATTTTCTCAGCTTCATATATTCTGGTTTCAGTAATAGCTCTACATTCGTTAGCATCCAATACTTCGATAAAGTAAACTCCTTGCTCTAAGATACCAACAGTATAAACACCAGTTAAGTTGTTAAATGATTTTTTAGAATATTCATTAGGACCTGAAATAAAGATGGTATACGGCGGTGTACCTCCAGTTGCGGTAACCGTAATGGTTCCATCACGTAAACCAATATCTGTAATATCAGTATGTGCTTGAGTAACCGAAACAGCATCGGGTTCGTTTATCGTTACTGAATTTGAAACGATACAACCTCTGGCATCAGTTACCTGATAGTAGTAAACTCCTTTTGCTAAATCGTAGATCTTATCTGCATGTGAGTAAAGCCCCCTATCACCTTCCCAAAGGATTGAATAGGGTTGGGTTCCACCAGAAATATCAAGTTGAATACTACCATTAGGTTCGTTGAAACAAGCGACATTAGTTAAGATCGAAGTTGCATCCAGTGGTGTTGGCTCTAGAATGATAGTTTGATCAGTCGCAGACTGTCCTGCCGATTGAACGCTTAGGTTATATGTTCCCGCAATTAAAGCAGAAATTGATTTGGTATTTGCGGTAAAACCAGAAGGACCAGTCCATGAATAAGAGTATGTTCCATTGCCACCAATAGCGGTAGCATTTAGAGCACCATCACTATAAGCTGTACAAGACACATCTTCCTGATCAATTATCTGAGCAATTAAAAGGTCGCCTTCTGGAAGCATAATGTCTTTTACAATACTACCGCAAGAGCTCTCATCAGTAATTGTAACAGTATAAAGACCACCAACTAAGTTTTCAAATAGAACCTCGTCATCATCGAAGAATGTTGGGCTAAATCGAGAATAACCATTGGGTCCTGTTACGGTGTACATATAAGGAATAGCACCACCCAAAATCTCTAACCTGAAGCTACCATCATTGGCACCAACCGTACTGACTTCTTCTTCTACGACAAGACCCAGTTGTAGTGGAAGGCTTTTTATAAGGCTAACTGTTCCTTCGTAAGCACATTCTTTCTTATCCTTAAGAAGAAGTGTGTACTCACCAAAATCTAAGCCCGTGTTATTTTTAGTGTATGATCTGAAATCGTTAGGACCAGACCAAGCAAAATTGTAATCGCTATTACCACCATAAGGAACGACATTTATAATACCATCTTTCAGATTATTACAAGTTGGAGATATATTATCAGAGATAACAAATCCCAATTCAATTGGCTCTTTAATAGTGATATCTTGTAGCTTGATACAAGCGTTATTATCAGTCACTTGTAAAGAGTAGGTGTTGGCTGTTAAATCGGTAAACTGACCTGTGATATTCGTAGTTGTATTTATAGTGTATTCATAAGGTGCAGTTCCTTTATCAGCTTCAACAAATAATTCACCTGTGGCTTCGCCAAAACAATTCGCATCGCTTACGGTAAGTTTATCTAGGACGATAGCTTCTGGTTCAACAAGTTCATATATATCAGAGTAAACACAATTATTAGCATCGGTAATTTCAATGGTATAATTTGCTCCTTCAACATCTGTAAGAACAGGATTATTAGAGCTAAATCCTTTATCTGAGGTCCAGTTGTAAGTATAAGGTATTATACCACCTATAACTTGAGGATCAATACTGCCATTTTTATCACCAGAACATAATATCCCTGATGAGGCAAAGTCGAATGTAATTTCTTCAGGAGAGAAGAGTTCAACACTTTCTTCGTCAGATTTACAATCATTACCATCTTGAACGTGAACTAAATATTCATCTGCTGATAAGTCCGTAATATTCGCTGACTCAAGATTACCATCCAGGTAATAGCTTAAGGCTCCAGTACCACCAGAAGCATCAATATGAATCTCTCCATCCGTAACATTAAAGCATTTTAAATCCTTTGGGGTAATGCCATTAATGAACATTTCATAGGCATTAAATATGTCTACAGAGCTTGTTTGATCACAACCCTTATCATCCTTAACCTGAACGAAATATTTACCAGGAGTAAGACCCGAAGCAAAACTCTCACCCGTCGTAATATTTGTCGATGCATCAACGTCATTATCAGTTTCATCTGTCCAGAAGAAAGAGTAGGGCGCATTTCCATTCTGAGCCACAGCCTTGATAAAGCCATCTTCATCACCATAACATTGTACATTGGTCGTTGTGAATTCAATGACAATATTTGAAGTTGTATTCATGACAACTTGAATAGTGGAATAAAGTCTACAATCACCATTTGGATCATTATAGTTCAACTCAACTCTAAAGAAACCTGATTTATTAACAACAATAGTTGCTGATGTTTCCCCAGGTTCATCTATAAAAAGAGCTACATTATCCGGACTATATGCCCATTGGAATGTGGTTCTATCGTTGATAGGGAAGTAGGTCACGTGATCGAGACTTGCTGCACTACTACACCATTCCTCACGAACTGGTAATATTTCTTTAAATGAAGGTGGCTCTTCACCATCGTCATCTTCGGGTGTATCTACCCAATTGTCGTTACCACCAGCATCGACATATTTCCCAATGATTCTATGCGTGTTGCCGTCAATCATGCTGATGTTTTCTAAAGAAGCATGGTAGATTATTTGTTGTTTTGTCGAATTAATGAAAGCTTTTTGTCCACTCTCACTTGATTTTAAGTAGACTAATGAACAGTTCACACCTTCCATGGTTAACTCATTGGTCAGGTTGATTGTTCTGCCTGCCTGAATAGAGTTTTCACCATAACCTAAGGCAAATTCAAGGTTTGAGATGGTATGATCGCCGAATATTTGACCTTGTTGGCGGAAGATAATAGTTTTAAATTCGCCTTTACCCGTTTCAAAACCATTCCCATTGATATTGATCTCACCATAAGCATCAAAAATAGCATCACCAAATTTCACATCATCTGCACTCTCGCAGTAGA
>NZ_JBFFKR010000352.1:0-2977 GCF_041555295.1 Ancylomarina sp.
CCACCGAAGCTCCATCCCCAAATCGCAATTCTATCTCCGTCGATAAAATCTTTTTTAGCTAAAGCTTTAGCAGCTGAGATTTGATCGTCAGACTCCAAGCGACCTAATTGCATATAAGTGCACTTGCGGAATAATTCGCCTCTGGCACCAGTTCCTCTAGGGTCAACACATACAACGATGTAACCTTCCTGAGCCAAGTAGTTGTACCAGTCAATTCCCCATCTGTTTAATACCTGTTGAGAGTTAGGACCACTATACTGAGTCATTAAGACCGGGTATTTCTTAGCTGGATCAAAATCGAAAGGTTTGATGATCCATGCATTCAATTGAGTCAACTCATCAGCTGCAGGTAATTGAATGAATTCCTTTGAAGTGTACTGATACTCTTTAAGTTTTTCAGCTAGTTCACTATTATCTTCCAGGGTACGAATCAGTTTCGCTTTAGCATTGTAAAGACTAACTGTTCTTGGTTGTGAAACACTAGAGGAATTGTTGATGAAATATTTAAAGCCTTTTGAGAAAGATGCGTTGTTCGTTCCCTTAGCAGGTGTTAAGTTTTTCTTCGAGCTACCGTTTAGTTTGATAGAATAAATGTTACGATCCATTGGCGAAACTTCTGCCGATTGGTAATAACAAATCTTCTTTTTCATGTCATATCCAATGAATTCAGTCACATCCCAATCTCCTTTTGTAATTTGCTGAATTTGCTCACCATTCATATCAAACAAATACAAATGAAGAAAAGCATCTCTTTCGCTAGAGAAAATGAAATGCTTGTTATCAGCAAGGAAAGTTAAATCATCTAGAGTGTTGCTGTCTACATAGTACTTGTTTTCCTCTGTAAGTAAAGTCGATGTTTTACCTGTCTTTGAGTTTGCTAGTAAAATGTCTAGTTTATTCTGGTGACGGTTTAGACGACAAATACTAAGAATTTTAGCATCAGCAGTCCATTTAATACGAGGGATATACTGATCTGTTTCAGTACCAACATCCATCTTTTTAGTTAATCTGTCGTTCACATCATAAACGTAAACCTCAACAGTTGAATTTTTCTCACCAGCTTTTGGGTATTTGTAAGTGTAGTTTTCAGGATATAAAGCATTCCCTTTAACTTGAGGATACATGCCTTCAAATTTATTCATATTAAACATTGGGACTTCGCTTTCGTCAAATTTCATATAAGCTAAGGCCTTGCTGTCTGGAGACCATTCGAATGCTTTGTTGAATTCAAATTCTTCTTCGTATACCCAGTCTGGAGTACCATTTTGAATTTTGTTGAATTCTCCATCTTTAGTCACCTTACTTTCTGACCCGAAAGCAATATTGTGGATGAAAATGTTATTGTCTCGAACAAAGGCAATACGTCTTCCATCAGGAGAGAATGTCGCCAAGCGTTGTTTCCCATTTTTAGAAAGAGGTTTCAGTTCTTTATTCTTAAAGCTGAAAATGAAATAATTTGCAGTGAATGAGCGTCTATAGATACGTTCGCGGTCAGTCATTAATAAAATTCGGTTTTCTTCAGCATTAAAATCGTAATCGAAGATGTTTGTTAGTTCTTCTGATTTTAATTTGTTTAGATCAAGAAGTGTATCTACAACTTTACCTGTAGCATAAGCATATTTCACAATTTTAGTCCCATTTTCTTCGAGAGTTGAATAGTGAATGCCATCATTCATGGAACGAAGACCGTGAACCGATTTCTGCCCGAAAGTGTGGTTGAGCATGATATCTTCCATGGTGATTTTTTTCACGCCTTGCTGAGCAAGTAGTGAAATGGAAAGGCATAAGAATAGGCCTAAGGCAAGCAATTGCTTGAAATTTTTCATACTGTATGAATTGATTTTTGTTTAAGATTGTCCGAAAGTTGATTAGTCATTATAAAATGACCTGTTTATTTATATATTGCCCCAAAGGTTTCAATTTTTTGAAAAATAGAAAAGGATTTATGTCATTAAAGTACAGTTTTTATTACTTCATGAATTGGAGACGATAAATGAGACTGTTTTATATAGAATATTATATCTTTGTGGATTGAATTTTGGACAGGCTTGTTTTCATGGAAAATAAGCCAATTTAGTCAAATGACTTTTCTGAAATTCAGGTTTTCTATTCTAGTATATCATGCCGGTTTGTAGCGGTGTGAATAAAAATTAAAAACAATAGGATGATTGAAATTACATTTCCAGACGGAACAGTAAAAGAATTTGAAGCTGGCATCTCAGGTATTGAGATTGCAAAAAGCATTTCTAGTCGATTGGCAAAAGAAGTTTTGTCGATTACCGTGAATGAGCAGTTGTATGATCTAACACGCACGATTAATGAAAATGCAAAAATTAAGCTTCATACTTGGGATGATGAAGAAGGTAAGCATGCTTTTTGGCATTCTTCGGCTCACTTAATGGCTGAGGCACTTGAGGTATTATACCCAGGGATCAAATTTGGTATTGGCCCAGCTATCGATATGGGTTTTTACTACGATGTTGACTTGGGCGAAGATCGTATGCTAACCGACAAAGATTTGCCTGTAATTGAGCAGAAGATGTTGGAATTAGCTCGTATAAAAAATGAGTACACACGTAAGGATGTAACGAAAGCTGAAGCTCTCGAGTTTTTTAACTCAAAAGATGAGGGATATAAAGTAGAGTTGATTAACGATTTAGATGATGGTACCATTAGCTTTTATCAGCAAGGTAACTTTACTGATCTATGTCGTGGACCACACTTACCAAACACGTCATATATTAAAGCAATTAAATTAAATTCTATTGCTGGAGCATATTGGAGAGGCGATGAGACTAGAAAACAGTTGACTCGTGTTTATGGTATTACTTTTCCTAAGAAAAAATATTTGGATGAGTATGTAGTGATGATGGAAGAGGCTAAGAAACGTGATCACCGTAAATTGGGTAAGGAAATGGAACTTTTCACTTTCTCTCAAAATGTAGGTCAGGGAATGCCATTGTGGTTGCCAAAGGGA
>NZ_JBFFKR010000353.1:0-2976 GCF_041555295.1 Ancylomarina sp.
ATAGGGAGTGGTTTAATTGAATGGCTACAGGCTGCTAGAAAAAGACATAGTAATATCGGCAGAGATTGTAATATTTTCACAATGTTGAATTTAGTTGTTTAGTCCTGCAAATATAACAGTGCGATTCTTTTTAAGAGCTAACAAGAGTCAATATTTAGCAAAAAGAAAAGCAAAGCCTAATATTTAGCTTTGCTTCTCATTGTTTGTAATCATTGTTATCTATTTCTCTCTAAAGTTTGTGCTGTCGAATATTTTATTGGCATTAGCGGCAATAAAGCCCGAAAATAGTTGACCATTGGCGTCTGGATAACGGATAGCAAACTCGTAGAAACAAGCAGGAACTTCGTATGTTCCTTCCTCAAATTCCATTTGAATCATCTCGGCAAGAGTTGAAGACTGTTGAAGGAAACTCTCTGGAACTCCCTTTATTTCGCCTCCTGTTGTATTCATTTCGTAGCCACTGTCTTTAATAAATTGATTGACCTTTTCTATGGTGTTGTATTTCTTAAGGGCATTAATACTCACTGTAAAATGGTTGGGTCTAAAACCGTGAATGTATAACCATGCGGCATATTCCGATTCTTTACGAAGAAATTGATAATCGGCATAAGATGGTTTTCCCCAAACACAGCCTTTATGTATTAAATCGGGATCGGCATAATAGGCATTGCCTACCGAATTGATTCTTCTTTTGACAGTCTTTTGAAATTCCTCTGAAAATTCAGATAGGATTAATTCAGAGATAAATACGCGTGGAGCATTTTCGATTGTAGGATGTTCAAGGTGAATGGCATTCAAATGTTTATCTTCAAATTTATATTCTCCTTTTTGCTCATAGCCGAGCTTAATGAATTTTTTCGATAGGACTTTAATATTCATTCTGGGATCATCGAAAGTTCTGAAAGCGATATGGTCATTAATAACTTGCTCATTTTCTTTTGTAAACAAGTCGTGTATAGCTTGCGCTGAAGGATTTTGTAAGGTGTAATT
Source organism: Ancylomarina sp. (assembly GCF_041555295.1). Taxonomy (NCBI): domain Bacteria; kingdom Pseudomonadati; phylum Bacteroidota; class Bacteroidia; order Marinilabiliales; family Marinifilaceae; genus Ancylomarina; species Ancylomarina sp. Next base: position 991 of record NZ_JBFFKR010000353.1, read on the forward strand.
CTTCCAAAGGGTATTGAATACGTCTATTTGCATGGTGTGTGAATTATTTTGGTTAGTTATTAGAGAATCGTTTTAGAGTTCGTTTGTTTAGTCTTTGGCGAGAACGCTTTCAATACAGTGTTTCATTTTTTGATAGGTTCTGTCGATATTATCGTCTAAACCAATTGATATACGAACCAGTCCATGGGTAAGCCCCATCATTGTTCTTTCCTCTTCAGGGATTTCAGAGGAGGTGCTGTGACCGGGAGCACTAAACAGGGTTTTATATGCCCCCAGGCTAACGGCCAGATAGCCAACATTGGCTTCCTGCATGCTTTCCATAAATCGGTCGGCCTTTTCTTTTTCTTTCAAATCGATCACCATTAGTCCGCCTGAACCGTATTTAGAATGCGATATTTCTTTTATAAGAGCGTGCTGAGGATGATTATCCAAACCCGGGTAGATAATCCTGTAACCATCCGCTGTCAGCTTTTCAGACAGGCTTAAAGCGTTGTGGGCATGTTGTTGCATTCTAATCGGCAGTGTCCTCATGTTTTTGAGAATGCTGGCAGATCGATGCGTATCTAAAACGGGGCCCAGAAGCATTGCAGCTCCTGAGCTAACTTCGTAGAGCAAATTGATAAACTCGTGGCTTGCACAGACCGCGCCAGCTACACAATCGCTCATCCCATTAATGAATTTGGTCAGGCTGTGAACCACAATATCAGCTCCCAAATGAGCCGGCGTAAAAATTAGGGGGGAAAAGGTATTGTCAACCACCAGCAGGCAGTTGTTGGCTTTGGCTATTTTTGACATTTCCCGAATGTCGGTGATTTCCAGAAGAGGATTGCTTATGGTTTCGCAATAGATCAGCTTGGTGCGCTTACTGACGGCATTGGCAACTTCCTCAGGTTTTGTGGTATTCACAAATTTTGTTGTGATGCCGAATTTAGGCAGGAAGTTTTTTAATAGGGCGTAGCTTCCTCCATAGATGGTTCTGCTTGAAACAATTTCGTCACCAGCCTGGCATATTTGCATGATTGTGGAACTGATAGCCGCCATACCCGAAGAGGTAACCAAAGCACTTTCGGTATCTTCCATTTGTGCAAGGGCTTTTGAAAGGTAATGATTGCTGGGATTCCAATGTCGGGAGTATAGGTAACATCCTTCTTTTTTCCCTTCAAATACATCGGACATGGTTTGGGCTTGCAGAAAGGTAAAGGTTGATGAGTCGCATATAGAAGGGTTAACGCCACCAAACTCTCCAAAGAATTGCAAATCCTGTATACGATCTGCGGATTTAAAATCTTTCATCTGTAGTAAAGTCTTAGTATATAATTATTTCCTATTAAAAATGGGAAATAAAATCCAATAAAAGATATTTGAGTCCGAATTATTTAAAATAGTTTATAAGAGAAATTGAATTTAATGAAAAATAATAGAGAGGGATGAGGGGCTGGTATAAAATGAAAAAACTCAGGTCCCCACCTGAGTTTTCAACTAACCTAAATCTAACCTATGAAAAACTTACTGAGCTTTTTGGAGTTGGCTCAGCTCTAATTTTTGAAAAAATTAGCTTTTGTTTCTACACTACAAATATAGCTGTTTCTTTAGTTAAGGAGAGTCAACACAAGTTAAAGAAGGTTAAGCTTTCGTTTATACGAGTTCTTAATGGTAAAATTTGAAACGATTGTGGCTAGAGAAATAAGTGGAATATCTTTTAATAAAAAAAACCTCCGACTCAAAAGAATCGAAGGCTTATATTTTGGCGGTCTGGACGAGACTCGAACTCGCGACCCCATGCGTGACAGGCATGTATTCTAACCAACTGAACTACCAAACCAAAATGTGTGATTTGTTTATTTAAAGAGTAACGAATCAAAACTCTTATTTTGGCGGTCTGGACGAGACTCGAACTCGCGACCCCATGCGTGACAGGCATGTATTCTAACCAACTGAACTACCAAACCAAAATGTGTGATTTGTTTATTTAAAGAGTAACGAATC
>NZ_JBFFKR010000354.1:0-2959 GCF_041555295.1 Ancylomarina sp.
AACCAATAAACCTTCAGCCTTACTCAAAACCTTTGTAAAAGAAGCATCAGTTATGGTAGATGGGCGACCATCAGGAAACAATCGTCTAAAAATAGGTCGACCCGGATGACTTCTATCGTATTGCTTAGCACTACCAGCCAGGTTTTTAATGCAATCGTCTAACAGACCATTCTTAAACACAATACCATCGTAGGCCGAGTAACGAGCTTTCACTTTACTGATTCGAATTGTGACTTGAGATTGTAGATTCTCGATTTTTGGCTGAATGCTAGCAACCAAACTTTCGGTACCTTGGGTTTGCTGGCACAAACGCACATGTCTTTCGCAATTACTAATATGTGCTTCAGAGGACATTTTATCTCGTAGTAATGTTGTCATAATTTCTCCGGTTAAGGTTATTCTATTCAAATTCAATTGGTCACTATTCAATCCATTTAACCAACCATAAATCTCAACATTCAATCAACACTCCCTCTACAACAATTCATTCACCATCCACTCAAACACTTCATATTCTTTTTTATGATCGACTATCAAATATAAAAATAAATTATAGGATTCACTATCCTATTTTACAAATAAATTGTGACGTAAGTCTACAAAGTCCATTCGTTACAAAACAATAGGGGCACCCCTTGGAGTGCCCCTATAGTTTACCAGTATCTGTTACCTGCTTACCCGACTATGGATATTTTGGTGTCTTAGGTAGACTAATTCCCAAAAGGAAATATTACAGGCACATTAAAACTAATAGTGCTAACAGAACTGTTAATCTCTTTAATATCGCCTCCTACTTTAAATAGGCTGGCCACATGAATACCTGCACCTGCTTTTGATTCGTCGGTAGCAGTTACAGCAACTTTAAGTTCTATTAGTTGTTGGTTTTTCATTGAGATATCTCCTGCACCATAAGCCTTTCCCATATTAGGATTTATTATGGCTCCTGATTTACATACAGATTGTTGAGCTTCTTTAACACCAGCCATCACTTCTGTTAGTGCAGTCTTCACAAAGTCTTTTAATTCCATAGTCTTATATTATTTATTAAATTCTATTATATCTAATGTAACGAATATTACAGTTTATTGTATGACACAAATTTGTCAGTAATATCATATTACAGAAAGTTTTGACGATAGTAATTATCAGCCCACTTAGGTCTTTTATGCATTAAATCACATGGGAATCTGCTATTCTTATCTATTAACAAATCAGGGCTATCTTCTGGAATACCAATCAACGCACGATTACCATATGCCATATATATATTCGTTCGTAGCATAGGGAAACACCCTTCTTTTTCAACGTGAGAAGCAAATTTTAAAAAACCTTCTTTAATTAAAATATTAACTATGGAATCATTCTTTGGCATATTAACTACCACATTACGTTGAATTTCAAACTCTCTTAATACCGATTGTTCTGACAGGTTTAATTGTTTGATTCTAATAGACATTTTAAAAATATTTATTATACCAAAACAACATTTCCTTAATAGCTTTAAAGCGTAAAATACAATTGATAATGAAATTATTGCTACGGATACTAAGAATCCAATATCTATCAAATACCCATTTTTAGAAATCCATGTGTCAAGATTCTTTATTATTGGAAAGTATTCATATACATGTTCTAAATAACCTGTAATAATAAATGTAAGAAGTACAATAAATCTAAATGGTAAGTTCTTAGTGAGATATAAAAATACTTTCTCCATGTTTTATAATTTGATTTTGAATATCAAATATAACAATAATATATATTAGGCAATAATGAGAAAAGAAATAGAAACCTAAAATCTATCCCAAAGGGATAACATGTTTATAGAAAATTCACAAAGAAAATATTCAACCCTGAAAAGGTCGCACCAATGAGGAATGTGCGTAGGCTATAGACATATGAATCCTTCGGATTATCAGAAAAAATAAATTCTAACTTCCGCTCTGGAAACGACATACTTATTAAAAACTCAACAAAAATCCCCTCCACTTTAGGGGCATAGCCCTCTATTCTTCGTAGAAATCCCAGACGCATAAATTTTAGGGGCGTAGCCCTAACATCTACATATTATCATACCATTTAAAAAGATATTTAGAATCATAGCTAATACAGAATTTGTTAAGTAGGAATAGATATTCATCTTTAAACGTTTGCTTTTTATGATGTTCTGGTTGATTCAAAACATATTTCACGACCCTATTAATGTGTGATTTCGAATAAGTAAATGCACCATAACCTTTCTGCCACGAAAATTTACCTAGTATATATTTTTTATTATTTAGCCAATTAGATGAACCTGACTTCACCTGTTCCATTAATTTTGACGGGGCAATAACAGGATGCATACCAACAAATACATGAGCATGATCGGGATTACAATATATGGCATATACTTTACATTTTTGACCAGTAATAATACCGCAAATCACTTTCTCTAACTCATCCCTTAAACGCTCCTTTATTAAATTTTCTCTCCCCTGTACTGAAAATACAAATTGTATATATAATTGGGTGTACGTATTTGCCATGATTTTTATTTGATATCAGGGCTACGCCCCTCTTATTATTACAATATATACTTTCTACGAAGAACGCGAAGCTAACGCTCCTATATTCATCATTAATTTTTCACCCTCCCCAACCATCACGATCCAAACTTCGGTACTGAATGGCTTCAGACAAATGATCGGTTTCGATATTTTCGGAGCCTGCCAAGTCGGCTATGGTGCGCGAAACTTTCAGGATTCTATCGTAGGCGCGTGCTGAAAGGCCGACCTTCTCCATGGCAATTTTTAAAAGCTGCATACCCGCTTCGTTGGGTTTGCAATATTTTCGCAAAAGTCGAGAACTCATCATGGCATTGCTATGCATCCCTTCTTCATCGACAAAACGCTCCGTTTGAATTTGACGTGCCGCCTCAACCCTTGCCCTAATATCTGCCGATTTTTCGGACAGGCGT
>NZ_JBFFKR010000355.1:0-2955 GCF_041555295.1 Ancylomarina sp.
ATATTTTTCTTTTGTACTTGTTCTGAGAATATAAGTGAGAGCTAAGGGCGATATTGCATAGCAGAATTATGAGGAGAATTTTTATTGCCTTATTCATATCATTCATTTAGTTGGCCATAAGGTTGGGTGTGTGATTAATAGTCGATTATTCGCAAAAGCTCATGAGCTCCTTTTAGTCGGTAGCGCGCCTCATTCCTGTCAAATTACAAGAATATTAAAGCGGGCTACAACTCTTGAATTTACTGTTGTACCGGCTATTATTTAATACATTGTTGGCGTTCGTACTTTTTATTCAGGTTTTGCCCAAAATACATCAGGATTATTTGTTTTATAATTTATGAATTTGGTTCCCGTTTTATCATTAATGACCTCTTTTTGCTGAGGAGTTTGTTCAATTCCATCTAAAGGCAAAAGTTCAACATAAGTCACTTCTTTGCCTTTTCCCCATGTTTCAGTATTATATTCACTTACCAATGGCGTTTGAAGTCTGTAAGTATTTTTTGCCATATAATATTCTAAATAATGCTCTTTAGTCTGCAAATTTGTCCTATTCCAATTAGCATCGGCATTCAAAACAAGAGGTAAGCCTTTGATAAGTCTTTCTCTGACTTCTTGTATTCCGAGTAAATTTCCTTTTTCGCCCATTACATAAGCATCAAAAGTTGGGTCAATCCAAATCCATTTGTTCAAATCTTTGCTATAAACCATATTGATTACATGACAATCGTTAAATTCAGTTTCTCTTGGCATACAGGTTATGTATCTAGATTTAATTCCCATTGATAAATAACATTCATTGAGTATTGTAGCCAACATTCGACAATTAACACCACGATTTTCTGCTTTGCATACATTAATCAAATCAATGGCGTTTTTTGATGTCGGATTATTGCTATTTCCGTCGTGTTTTACTGTGTTATGAACCCAATGTAAAAGATTAAAAATCTGTGAAAGTTCACTTCCATTTCCTGCTATCGAGTCTAACTTTAAGGTTTCCCGAGTTTTAATAAGATTTGGATTATCCTGAGATTGGTATGTAAATTCTGGAATAAGGCGATTATCAGAGTAATTGTATTTTTCTGCTTTTTTTAGCATATCCAATTTTGATAGCTCCCAAACAATTCGGGTTCTTGCAGAATCTTTCTCATTAAGTAATATTATAAAATCATATTGTTCATTGGGTTTAATCTCAAATGAAATTGAGTCTATATCAGTATAAAAAGTGACCTCTTTTGCTGAAGTTGTGTAAATATCAGGATTTGCCTCTGGGACAATAGTCCAAGTACCTTTTCTTAAATTATTGCCATCTTTAATGTCAACTTTAGATGAATTAGCCTTGATAATTGGCAGTTCTTTTTGAGCAAATAATGTTTGTGTTAATAATACCGCTGCCAGTAGTCCAAAAAATTTTAGTTTCATTTTTTTATCTTTAGGTTATTTGTTAACGAGGTCATTTGGTATGACGCCCAGCGTAAAAGTGTTTTATCCCTCCCATATGGCATGATAAGAACAATACTTATTTTAAGAGTACTAAAAGTAGACATAAATCCCACTAAACAGTATTAAACAAGGCACAAAACTATTAATCAAAATTAAATCAGAATGACTCTACATAAGTTTTTCATAAAAAATACTAAATGATAAATTTTTAATCAAGCAGATATGAATCTAATCTATTCAGCATAACACAATATTCATTTCACTATTACAGAACCCATACCAACCACCAGAATATCCATATAACCCTTAAAGAGTGAATCTTACTACTCACAAGTCTCATATTACCCTGGCAGATCCAATTTTACCATCCGCAATATCCACCTCACCTCTACAAAAACAATTTCACCTTCTTCAAAATTGATTTTATATTCACAACATTCGTTTTCACCTACAATAGCCTATTATACTATAAGAGCAGTCTTAAAACACAACCACACATCATATTTTTTCAGGTTTATGTTCGCTTTTAATTTTAATTTTTCATTATAAATAAGTAATTTAAATCTCATTCTATTAAACTTAAACTATTTTATAATCTTTAAAATTTAAAATAATGACATTTATTAGATCAGAATCGAAATTTTTAGAACGTACACATACTGCATTAACCAATGCCCAAACGGATCCTCAAATTAAAGCGGCATTAGCCGAGTTTGGTATAGATGAAACCAAATATGCCGAAGGCTGGGGCAAATACGATAAAGGCAAAGAAACTTGGGAGTTGAATCAAAAGGAAGAGTTGGAAACACGAGTGGCATCTCATACCTATAGCACGACTTACAGTATATTGGAGATGACATTTAGAAGGCATCGCGAATTGACTCAAATTCTTTGCAAGAAAGATCCTGACACGCTAATTCATTTAGGTGTAAAGGGGCGTTTCCCAATAAAATATAACGAGTTTTTCGATAAGGTTAAGTTGTTTTATACAACCATTAACACGAACCCAGCCGTTCAGGCAAAGCTTGCACTTATAAAGTTGACTCCTGAGCTTGCAACAGAATGCTTGGCAGAACTCGATACACTATTGACACATAGATCTGAGTTCGACAAAGAAATGGGTGAATCTCAAGCGGCTACTGTTACTAAGAACGCCGATTTACATGAGCTAAGCGAATGGATGGATGATTTTGACACACTCGCTAAAATCGCCTTATACGATACACCACAACGCCTCGAAATTCTGGGTGTTTTAGTTAAAAGCTAAGCTCAACCTCTATAGAATACAAAAAGCCGACTCTTAGGAGTCGGCTTTGTCTGTTTACAAGTAATAGATCTTAAAATAACGAAACGCCTTTCAGTTAAGAAAAATCGGACTATAACAACTCTTTAATTTCTTTCTCATAAGCATCGCTCGCTTGGTTAAATAATTCCGTATCATCCAGCATGTATTCTAAAATTGGGCGACACTTATTTTTGCAGGCCGGGTAAAAAACCTTGTGTTCTCTTTCTTTA
>NZ_JBFFKR010000356.1:0-2951 GCF_041555295.1 Ancylomarina sp.
ATATTTTCTTCGATTGTATGGCAAATATAGCTATAAATACTGAATTTCAGTCTAGAAATGTAATTCAGACATGAAGGTATTTATGATATATTAACAAAGCTCTTGTTGCTCAATTCTTTATTTATTTGCGTACAAAAATCAAGCTCCTTATTTTAAGGTATACGACTCTATTACAGTTTTGTTCCACAGAATCTGCAATACTGATCATCTGAATCATATCCCTCTGATAAGCAGTTTTCACAAACCTGTCCGGATGGTAACGCCTTGGTGGGTTTAGATAATTCTGCTGTAACAATTCCTGTAGGCACTGCAATAATGGCATAACCAATTATCATGACAAAGGAAGCAATAAGCTGACCTAATGCCGTACTAGGAGAAATGTCACCATAACCTACTGTTGTAAGTGTTACAATAGCCCAATAAATGCCACGGGGAATACTCGTAAAACCATTTTCAGCTCCTTCAATTAAGTACATCAAAGTTCCGATAATCACAACCATAGTAAGCACAGCAAAAAGAAAAACAGAAATCTTTATTCGACTTTGTTTTAATGCTTTGATAATAATTGCTCCTTCGTTCATATAACGGTTAAGCTTGAGTATTCGAAAAACTCTCAGTAATCGCAAAGCTCTAATTACCATGAAACCATGAGTCCCGACAAAGAATAAACCTAAGTAACTTGGAAGAATAGATAAAAAATCGATGATACCAAAAAAACTAAAAATATAGATTTTGGGTTTAGACACAATCCATATTCTCATACAATATTCAAGGCTGAATATAAGGGTAATACTCCATTCCAATATCTTTAGTAAGGAGCTATACTCATTCTCAATTGAGGGTACACTCTCGAGCATCACTAAAAGAATACTCAAAACAATAACGACAAGCAGTAAAATATCGAAGAGTTTTCCTGCTTTAGTATCAGACTCAAATATAATTTCGTAGAGTTTTGCTTTAATGGTCATACTATCGAATAAGTTTAATCTAGAAGAAATTTGAAATTGACTCGAAGTTAATTAATTCCAATGATCTTATCTAAGTCATTATCTAAAATGCGGTTTACAAAATATGATTTTTCATTTCATTATTGTTAGTTGCCAATTGTTATTGTAGTTTTGAGAAAAATTGAACCTTATGATTCTTGAAGATATAAAAACCAGCTTCAACGATGCTCACTCAGTACTAGAAGCATTTATTAACAAAGAAGAGAATTTTATTGCCATTGAAAAAGCCGGGGCAGCAATGTCTAATGCGATTAAAAATGGTGGGAAAATTATTTCTTGTGGTAACGGAGGATCCATGTGCGATGCCATGCATTTCGCGGAAGAACTAACAGGACGATTTAGAAATGATCGTAGATCGATGCCTGCTGTTGCAATTTCGGATCCAAGTCATATTACCTGCGTGGGTAATGATTATGGGTTCGATTATATTTTCTCTCGATATGTTGAGGGCATGGGGCAAAAGGGAGATGTCTTTTTAGGCATCAGCACTTCTGGCAACTCTAAAAACATTATTAATGCGATTAAGTCTGCTAAAGAAAAAGGGATGACTGTTGTTGGTTTAACAGGAAAAACTGGAGGCGAAATGGCTGAACTTTGTGATGTTGAAATTCGAGTTCCTTGGACAGGATACTCTGATCGTGTTCAGGAGATTCACATCAAAGTTATTCATTGCCTGATTCAATATATCGAATCTCAAATGTAGAGTCAGAGCAGTAATTCTATAAAACACAAAAAGACCCAAACCTCATCAGTTTGGATCTTTTTTTTGAATTCAACTCTTTAGCTATTTCGAATCGCTTTAACGCGATCTTTAAAACCAGCATCTTCTTCTATCAACATTAGTCGTGTTACGCCACTGCCACATTTGGCACATTTTCCTTTCATCAAGATTTCATCGGCATCCGTTAAAACCGTTATGTGATCGACAACGCCCTGTGGGCAGATATTACGGCAATTAGGGCAAAATACGGTATGCTCTAATAAATAGTTAAAAGCTTCTTTTTGTTCATTATTCAATAAATTATCGAATTGCGTACTCGCTAATTCAATTTCTTCGTTTTGTGGCATTCTCGTTTTGATCTTAAATTACTAATTCTTTTTTTTTTTGCAAACAGGGTTTAATTCTCACCATATAACAACTTATATTCTCGTTCTTTTGCCTGCTGCCACCATGCCTCCGGACTAACTGTCCAGTTATTATTACAAGTGACTTCCACCACTTTTTTTTCTTCAATCCACTTCATTAAATAGAAGCGTAAATCCTTTGTTGTTGAGTTGATCAGTCGCTTGGCTAGTTCTTCTTTCGAAAGCCCTGCTCCTTCTGTCAAATGGCCACCACCACCGTTTCCACGGTATGAGTTTAATGCCACTCTATAGGTTTTACCCAAATCAAAAGGCTGACCATTACTCATTTTGATAATGCGAATTCGGTTTCCTTTTTCTTTTTCCAAGTCAAGCTCATAGTCGATACCTTCAGCCGAATCGTAATTAAAAAACATGGTACTTAATCGATTCCCTTTTTCCGAAGATTCGATAAACAGCATCGGATCGGTCTTCTTTTTCATTTGTCGAAACCACTTATCGTAACTGTATTCTAAGAAATCTTTAATCTCCTGACCACTTAAATTCATGGTGTAGAGTAAATTTTCAAATCGATAAAGTTTAAACAAATCACGAACTTCGAGCATTCCCGAATCAATACTCGCATTGAAAGATAAAGGGGCTGTAAATGAAATATCAGCATCAGCCAAGTCAAGCTGAATATTGTGAATCAAGTCGACAAATGGAGAATCACCAAACATAGCTTCGGAGGTTCTAATGCGCTTTGTAAATCGCCCGACTGGTCTTGAAACGTAGTTTTTAACCTCAATAAATGATGGATGGAATCGCTCTTCGAATGCTTTTGAGACTGGCAGTGCTTTAACATCTACCAATTGAGGTTCA
>NZ_JBFFKR010000357.1:0-2942 GCF_041555295.1 Ancylomarina sp.
AGCTTTTTGAGAATAGGCATGACGAACCGTAAACATTTCTGATAAGTCGATATTTCCAGCACCTAAACGAATCAATTCTGTTTCGATAAATGAAGTTGTTGCAAAAGCCCAGCAAGTACCAGTACTTTCCTGATTACGAACTTTTGTTGTAGGAACATCAACAATGTTAGTAAACTTGAAACCCTCTGGTTCAATTGTTTTTTTCTTTTTTGCGAATGCTTGCCCTTGACCACATAATGTCAAAGAAAGAGCAATAACGCTTAATTGTTTAAAATTCATGATTGTTGTTTTTATGGTTGAGTATTTAATTCCGGATGGAAAGATATTAAGATTACTGAACTATTTACATGCTTAAGAGCTCATTTTGTAGCTTTTTGGTTAAGCTGGAAACAATTAAATCATATGAATGATCGATCCACTCTTTGAGTTTATTATTCGAAATTGAACCATCAATGGCTATCATATTCCAGTGTTTTTTATTTAAGTGCCAGCCAGGTAATACTTGAGGGAATTTTTCGCGTAACTCGACTGCTAGTTCTGGATCACACTTTACACTCATACTTAGGTCTTTGTTGATGTTTGTAAGTAGAAACATTTTGTTCATGACCTTAAAAACAAGGACTTCTTCGTCGAAAGGGAAACCTTCGGTAACTCCTTTTTTTGAAAGGCAGTAGTCTCTTAATTCTTCAATATTCATAGTATTCAATTCGATATTTACAATGAGCAATTATTAATCTATGGGCGCGATAAAGGCATCTTCAATGTGTTCAATGTCGTATTTCTCATTGCGCTTAATCACAGAGATTACATCGAAACGGACCTCCATTTCAATATCTTTCAGGTCTACATAAGCTTGAGTTGCTCGGCAAAGAAACTTAATTTTTGGTAGTGTAATAGCATCAGATGGATGTTCAAAGAAATCTGTAGAACGAGATTTAACTTCAACGACAATCAGATATTCACCATCCGTAGCCACAATATCCAATTCCTTTTTCTGATATATCCAGTTTCGATCAAGAATTTTACAGCCTTTACTTAGCATGTATTTTGCTGCTAAATCTTCGCCTAGCTTACCTAAATCATTGTGTTCTGCCATAGTCTTGAGTATTTGATACACGCATATCTTTGCGTGGAATTTAGTTTTTCCAACTCAACTTCACTTCCTTTTCACTCACTTTTAACTTCACTTTTTTGCCTAAAGGTAAAGGCCAATTGTTATCGATGTGTCCTGCAGGGAAATCAAAAATGATAGGATAATCATACTCCTGAACAGCCTCTTTTATAATCTCATAGGCTGTTTTTCCAAAAGGAGTTTCTCCATCTTTCATATCACTCATACCACCAACAATAAGACCTTCGAGGTGGGCTAATTTCCCACTTAGCTTTAGACTTAGCATCAAGCGATCTAAATGATATAAATCCTCTTTCAGATCTTCGATAAAAAGAATTCTGTTGTGTGTATTAAGTTCGTAGTCTGTCGCGTTAAGACTACAAATAATCGACAAGTTTCCACCAACGAGTTCAGCTTTAACAGAACCTGATCTATTGAGATTATGATGAGGTATTTGATAGTTTGTAAGTTTTCCTTCCAAGTAATCAATGAGTTTTTGTAGGGAACAGGAATCCGTTAAATTCTCGGTGAAATTGATGGGCATGGTAGCATGCAAGCTTCCAAAGTGAAGTTGATTCAATCGAGCATGGAAAATGGTAATATCACTAAAGCCAATCAATAGTTTAGGATGCTTTTCGAAGCCATCAAAACTAAGCTTATCAATGATCCGAATACTACCATATCCACCACGAGCACAAATAATCGCCTTCACCTCTTCGTGGTCGAGCATGAATTGAAAATCACTAGCTCTATTTTCATCAGTACCTGCGAACATGTGATGTTCATCGAAAACATGCTTGCCAAGAACGACTTCGTATCCGAGTGATTCGAGTACTTTTTGAGCCGAGATAATTTTTTGCTTCTCGATTTTTCCAGCTGGCGCAACAATGCCAATTTTATCCCCTTTTTTAAGGGCAGAAGGTTGAAACATATACGTCGATTTTTTAGTAATCAAATCATTAAAATCCAGTCTATTCGAATTCAAGACATTTGATTATTGAACTTGTTAATTAATAAATCACAAATTAGTCATAAAATCCCTAACTGGGATAAAAATGAATCCCGAATCATTTCAAATCTAAATGCTTGAAATTGTTAATTCTATTTTATCTTTGCGCTTCCGAGACTGATTCATTAATCAGAAACTCGTAAACAATTTCATTATTAATACTTAAGGTCTTTGCAAAGTTCCCTGGGACAAATTGATCTCCCTTGTAGAATGAAGATCTTTTAAAACCTCTTTTTTCAGATGACAAAATTTAACAGAACACTTGTTACTGCTGCTCTTCCGTATGCGAATGGGCCAGTACATATTGGGCATTTAGCGGGCGTATATGTTCCTGCTGATATTTATGTGCGTTATATGCGTATGAAAGGTGAGGATGTGTTATTAATTGGTGGTTCGGACGAACATGGTGTACCCATTACCATTAAGGCAAAAAAAGAAGGTGTTACACCACAGGATGTGGTTGACAAATACCATAATATTATAAAAGATTCTTTCGAGAAGTTCGGAATTTCATTCGATGTGTATTCCAGAACAAGTTCGAAAACTCATCACGAAACAGCGACTGAATTTTTCAAAACCCTTTATGACAAAGGTGAATTTGTTGAAAAAACTTCGGCGCAATTTTACGATGCTGACGCGAATCAGTTTTTAGCTGACCGCTATATAACAGGAACCTGTCCGCATTGTAAAAACGATAAGGCTTATGGTGACCAGTGCGAAAGCTGTGGAACATCATTAAATGCAACTGATTTGATTGATGCTCGTTCTGCGATTACAGGAAATATACCAGAGTTGAAGGAGACCAAGCATTGGTATTTACCT
>NZ_JBFFKR010000358.1:0-2918 GCF_041555295.1 Ancylomarina sp.
ATGTTCGATTACTGTAGCAGCAATACGAGCAATACGCAAGTCCATCGGTGACGATGTGATACGAGTTGTACCAGATGCAATCTTAGAAGCATCACCAATACTATCCACTTTTACCACATAATCAACAAAATGCTGACGAACAGTGCTTGGAACACAAGGATATTCAACCATATTATCAGTAACGATAATCACGTTCTTAGAATATCTTGCATCAATATCAGCATACCCCATAGAACCAAAGGCTGATGGTCCATGAGAGCCAGTTGAATTACCTTCCTCATCAGCAGCTGATGCAGCAAGTACTGACAAATCCGGCTTAATTCTACCCGTTAAGAAATCGCGAACACGACCACCATGTGAGTGAATAATAGCAGGATGCTTCAATTTACCCATCGAGATGATTTCGCCAAGACGTCCTCTAATTCCTGAAGAAAAAATCTTAGTAATCATTCCGCTCTCTACATAAGGAACTAAACCGTCGTGAGCTGATGTTAATGAAGAAGAAGCCAAAGTAATATCTTTGATTCCCATCGCATCTAAAATCTCGATAGTTTGCATCAATACACCATCTCCTCCACGAAGGTGATGATGACAAGTTACCGTCATACCATCGAAAGGCTTACACTTTTTAATTGCCTCCTCTAATGAAGAACAGAACTTTGATGTATGCGCTTTTTTAGCTTTTAATGTACGTGAAATGTTGGTACATGGAACTTCATCTTCAATGATACTTTTCCAAACACCTTGATATGGCTTCAATTCGCCAATACCTTCTATATATTCAGGGATTTCAACTCCTAATGCGTTTTTCATGTGTTTATGATTTCATATTTATACCACATGGAAGTCGCCATTATAATCATACTCATATATACAGAAGTATTCTATATGGCTCGTTTCATTGTTTTATAATTAATCGCTTCCCAATAGCAATCGGGATACAAATTGTTGCTTGTAAATTGATTAGTCTAAACTCTTCTCAATATCCTTAATATCGATATTAGCGTATTCCAAAATGGTGATGGCACGCTGAACAACAGGAGCATCAATCATTTTACCATCAATAGCAAAAACACCGATTCCCGCTTTAGTATTCGTATAGAATTCAGAATACACGCGGTAAGCTTTACGAACTTCGTTTTCGCTAGGATTGAATACCTCATGCACAGGATCAACCTGACGAGGATTAATCAAGGCTTTTCCAGCAAAACCCAATTTCTTGATGTATTCAGTCTCTTCCTTAAGGCCTTGCTCATCATTTATGTCAGCAAATACAGTATCTAACACATCTAAGTTGTTAGCCTTACCCGCCATTACAATTCGCTTTCGAGCATAATCGATACCTGCTCCATCTGGTGTTTTCACAATACCCATATCAGCCGTCAAATCCTGACCACCAATTGTAATTGCATCAACACGAGGCTCGCAAGCAGCAATATCATATACATTTGCAACACCTTTTGCCGTTTCAATCATCACATGAATGGTCATCTTAGGATCTGTGATACCATGCTTCTTTTCGATTCTTCGAACTTCTTTCATGAAATCTTTAACATCCTGAACCGATTCTGTTTTAGGGAAACGAATATTGTCTGGTTGCATAGGAACAATCTCCTCCAAATCAGCCAATCCAAATGGAGTTTGCAAGTTGTTTACACGAACACAAACTTCAGTATCGTAAAAATTTACAGTTTCGAGCATACTACGTACCAAAATACGAGCAGCATCTTTTTGGTTCAATGCAACAGCATCTTCCAAATCAAGTAATACAGCGTCACAGCCATAAACACCCGCTTGTTGAATCATAGCCGGATTATTACCCGGGATGTACAACATTGATCTTCTTTTTTTCTTAGCCATTACAATGTACCCTCCTGAATACCTAAAGAACGTTTAACAGCGGTTTCAACTCTGGCTTTAATGGTTGGTGTTAATGCGCCTTTATCTTTTGCAATAAGGTGCACATTTTCAATTTCCATTACATCTAAAACCTGATTGATGCATGCTTTAATATCCTCTTCAAACTGTAGCATTACAGTTGAGGAAATGTCAACCTGTCTTCCAGATCCCTCGGCAACGGGTTCAATTAGAACCATAATGTCGCTCGATTCAAAAGTTCCAGCTTGAGCTTTAAACTTAGGTGTCATTATTTTGTATCGTTAGTTGTTATTATTCGTATTCAATTTCTTAAAAATAAACGTATACGAACTTTAATTATTTGTGATAAACCTAAAGAAAATCAATGAGAATCAAATTACAAATCAATCTAAACAAACATCATTATCCAGATGATTTCAATTCAAAATCCTAAGTGATTTTCAGTGTACAAATGTTGCAGTCTTTAAAAAAAGATCAAAGGACTTTAGCTTATTTTTTTGTCAACTAAAAGTGTTATAAAACAGATTAAAGATATAATTCTCTAATTTATTCACATTAGCACTTCTCTAAAGACCATATAAGTGCTAATAATCAGCATTCGCAGTAGGAAAAGTACAAGATAAACCTGAAAAGGGAAGTTTCAAAATAAAAAAAATCCTACAGTGGCCTGTAGGATTCTTTGCGGATTAGCGGTTAGTGAAATCTTATCGGTTAGTATAAGAGTTTGCTTTGTAAAAGGGAGGCCCCTTTTTTCAAAAGCGAGTGCAATATAGCTTTTCATTTTGAAATATCGCAAACGTTTGCTGGAAAATTTTCAACATTTTCAACAATTAAGAATAAGATGAAATAAGGAGAATACTAACATCAGTCATTCAAAACATTACCTCGTCCTTAATTATTGTTTTGATAGCTTTCAGGCAATCAAAACACTTAAGCTTGAGATAACTATTTTAATATGGGATATGCTCAAAAAAAGCCTCAGTAAATGAATACTGAGGCTTTCTTAAAGTTATCCGATAACCTGTTGCCAGATTATCATG